>JBNJHN010000027.1:0-22847 GCA_051748565.1 Bacillota bacterium
AGGAATATCCTGCGCTGATAGAGAATACCCAAATTACACTTAAGTTAGGAGCCGATCGAGATGATTGAACTGGTTTACTCGAACAGGACTGAGCGTCTTCTCGATAACCTGGCAGACAGCCTGTGGCAGCAGAGAGAATCGGGCGCACACCTTCTCGATCCCGTGGAAATGGTGGTGCCGAACCGGAACATGGAAACCTGGGTGCGCCTTGGCCTGGCCCAGGCTGCCGGTGTTGCAGCCAATCTGAATTTCAGGAGAATTGAGCGCTTCATAGGCGAAATTGTCGCCGAGACCTGCCCGGGTGAATTTATACCGGTAAATTTAGATATTGTTGAAGCGGCTGTCCTGGCGGCGCTTCTAAACCCGGATATTATCAGTGAACCGGAGCTCAGGCCCGTCCGGAATTACCTGGAGAGCACCGGGCAGCCTGCGGGTATCCCACCCAAAGCTGATTCTGCTGAAGACCGGTCAGCATTTGACAGGCATCTGCCGGCCGACGGAACCGATATCCGCAGGGTTCAACTTGCCTCCCGAATTGCCGCCCTGTTCCAGGAATATACTTTTTCGCGTCCGGAAATGATTACCGCCTGGCGGTACGGGGACACTGGAAAACAGGCATACGGCAAATTCGGCGGTTTTGGTTTGCCGGACCATCCCTTTGCCGATCCCTCGGCAGCCGACCCCACCCTGGCATCTACAGTTGCCTGGCAGCGTGCGCTCTGGAGAGCAGTTTTCAGCCCGGGGGGTATTCTTGAAAAAAACCCGCCTGAACAGGGTGGCCGTTGGACTACCCTCGATCAATTGGCTCTTGATGACGACCTTTTTAAAAAAATTAAAGAAATCGGTTTGCCTCCTGTCCACATATTCGGGGTTTCTTACATGGCAAGGTTGTTTCAGCATCTTTTTGCCCGGCTGGGTGATGCGGGAACTTTAAGGATCTATACTCTTAACCCCTGCGCCGAGTTCTGGGAAGACGTAGAGACGGACCGGGAATATTTCCACCGCCTGGACCGGGAGCTTGACCGCCGCTCAAAGCGGCTTTGGGCCGGGAAAGGCGAAACCGAAGCTGAAGACCCCTTCGGCCTTTTCAAAGCAGATACGCCGGCCCTACGCTTTTGGGGGCGGCCCGGCCGCGAACATGTGCGACTGCTGGGTGAACTGACCGATTGCGATTTTACCGGTGCATTTGCCGATCCCGGTAACAGCGGAAGCCTTCTGCATCAACTGCAGAGGGATATCCTGCTGCGGGAGCCTGAACGAACCCTGAAGTGGAAACCGGATAATACGATTAAGCTGGTGGCCGCTCCATCAGTGCGCAGGGAAGTCGAGTGGGTGACAGACGAGATATGGAAGTTGATGCGCGATGATCAGCCCTCCACCGGGCGGCAGCCGCTTCGCTTCAGTGATATAGCAGTAATCGTGAACAGTGCGGAACATGATCTTTACCTGCCCCAGATCGAAACCGTCTTTGCCGCCTGTCAGGACCTGCCGGTAAGTGTGTCCGATCTGCCGGGAACCAGCGGCAGCAGATTAATTGAAGCGATGAGCCTTCTGCTAAAGCTTCCTTTCGGACGTTTTTCGCGGGCAGAAATGCTGGCATTGATCAGCCATCCGGCTGTTATCGGGCGCTTCGATGATCTTACTGCCGATGACCTGGCTGCAAAGGCCGAGTCCCTCGGAATCGTATACGGGGCCGATCATCTCGATCACAAAGGGACCTACATAGACGAAGATGTATTTAACTGGGACCAGGGAATCCGGAGGCTCGCGCTCGGCACCTTCATGACCGGCGACAGGAGCGGAGATGAAAGGATTTTTGAAGCGTCCGGGGGCAGATGGTTGGTGGAAGAGCTGACCGCTTCGGCGGTCTTTCCGGCAGCACGCTTTGGATTGCTCACGCGGGCATTAATTGCCGATGCCCGCTTCGTTCGTGAACAAAAAATGACTTTTACAGACTGGGCCAAATTTTACACAGCTCAAATTGATGCTTATCTCCATCTGGAAAACGGGGCAGATGAGCGGGACCGGCTTCGCCTGCTTCGTTCGCTTGCAAAACTCGAAACCATGGACCTGGGTTACCGGATAAGCGGCCGGGTAGCAGCTGAAATTGCCACCCGTGCCATCGAGTCTCTGAGCGGTAGCCGGGGTCAATACCTGGCCGAGGGAGTGGTTGTATCCTCTTTCCTGCCCATGCGGGCCATCCCTTTCCGGGTAGTCTTCGTTCTCGGGCTCGGTGAAGGGCTCTTCCCGGCCTCGGGGCGAAGGGATGCCCTGGACCTTCGGGCCGCCCGGCGCCGCGCCGGCGATGTCGACACTTCAGAACGCGACCGTTACATGTTCCTGGAAACCCTTCTATGCACACGTGAGAAGCTTTATCTCTCTTACGTTAGAAGAGATGAGCAGACCGGCGATCCGCTGCAGCCATCGGCTGTTGTTCAGGAACTTATGCACATGCTAAAGCACGGCTACCTGGGCGAAGAAGGGGTGAAGGCCCTGCGCATTGAACCGCCTTTGCGGCGTTTTGATGAACATTCAGCTGACCGGGAGACCTTCTTTGATGAAGCCAGGGTGGAAGCCAAAGTGCAGGAAATCGCCCGAAACTGGCAAAACCAAGTTTATCCGGCAAGCTCTGATTGGCCCACCCGGGATTCAATTCACCGGGCCGGACCCGGGCCCGAGCTTGAAGAAATCCGCCACGTCACCGGTCCGGAGGCCTGGGCAAAACTTTCTGAGATGCTCGCCCTGCCGGGAGAACCACCCTCACTTTCTTCCGTCAAGGCAACACCCAGGAGCTATAAATTTAACGGGGAGGGATCGATCGAAGCACCGGTCAATCTTTCGCTTTCGGCGTTCAGGCGTTTCCTCGAGTGCCCCATGCAGGGCTGGGCTTCAACAATGCTGGGCCTCACCGAGCTGGAAGAAGACCTGGCCGACCGGGAGGAAGAGGATTTTGAGGTCGGCAGATTGCTCGAGACAGTCCTTCTGCGCGAAGTATTCATCGCCGCTGCTGCCGGAGGTTTTGATCCGGATGAACTCTACAAAAAACATTCGGCTCGGCTACGCCTGGCCGGCCAGGTTCCTGTGGGTACCCTGGGCCAGGTTACAGAAAAACGGCACCTGGATATCCTTGCCGGCTGGCAGTCCTTACTGGGAGTCCTTCCGGTTGTTCAGAATTCTTATACCGGCGGGGCTGCAAACCAATCCCGGCTGCAGCGAATCCGCCTCGGCCGCTCCAACCGGCAGTGCTCCTCTGAAAAAGTGCTCGATCCGCTGGCTTTGAACGTGGAACTTACCAGCCCGGAACTGCAAAAACATGTAACACCGGTATGGATCAGCGGTCTGGCAGAGGGAATACTTGAAAACCCCCTGGTTTCAATAACCTTCCAACCCAAAAAACCGCCCTCAAACAGAGGCCGGGGCTCAATGGGGAATATCTTCCGCCATTTTTTACGCGGTATGGTTGACCAGGCCCTGCTCTCAGCCGTAAACGCCGCCGGGAGCGGTGAACGCCAAATACTGGTCTGCTACTCGGGAGGGATCGATGAAACCGGGATAATAAAAATGCGACTTCATCCGCCGGACCAGGATCGGGCCCTCTCCTGGCTCACTGCTCTAGCTGCGGACCTGCTGGGTGAAACTCACGCCTACCTGATGCCTGTTGAGGCCCTGGTTGTAGAGTATTATGACCGCTTGTTAGCCTTGAATGGCGGGAAAAAGGGCAAGAAGGGCAGTTTGCTTCCGGAGCCGGCAGGCTTTGAAATCGGACCGCACCTGGATGGTGAAAATATCCGGGTCCAGGCCCGGAAGTTGGCTGATGATGAGTGGTCCAGCTTCTCCAGTTTGTGGGGCCCGGTGCCGGCACCACGTTCTTATGAACCACCACCGGCTGAAGAGACCGCCCGGATTGCAGCCCGCCGCTATGGACCGCTCTTCGATGAAATTATAAGCCTGGAGGTTGTGCAATGAACAGCTCCTACTACAAAAGGCCGGAAATTCTCTCCCGTCCCGAGCTTGAGAAAGGGCATGCGGTAATTGAAGCCTCGGCGGGCACGGGCAAAACCTTCACGCTCGAGCACCTGGTTCTCGACCTGATCATAAATAAAAAGGCAAAGATCGAAGAGATTTTAGTTGTCACCTTCACCGACGCTGCAACGCGCGAGCTCCGCGAGCGGGTCAGAGCGCTGATCCGGAAGGTCTGCGATGAGAGCGGAGAACTAAAACCCGGTGAGAACAGTGAAGACTGCTGGGAGATTGACGATGCCGTCAGGGGCCGCCTGCGCGAGGCACTGTTCCGTTTCGACGGCGCCTCGATCTCTACTATTCACGGTTTCTGCCAGCGCGTCCTTTCCGAACAGGCTTTCCTGGGAGGGCGGCTTTTCGAACAGGAACATGTTGACGGTGCGGAAATATTCGGGTTAGCTTTCCGGGAGGAAATACGGATAGCACTGGCAGAGGATAGCCCCGTTGGTGATGCCCTGAGGCTGTGGATAGAGCGGGAAAACAGACTGCAGGCACTCGAGGAACTTTTATACAGGTGTCACCGGGAAGGCTGCCCGGACCGCTGTCCGATTACACCGCTGTGGGATCCGCAGGGGCTGCTGGAAGTTGCAGAAGGGCTCCCGTCACAGGAAGACCTGAATAGCGCTATTCAAGAGTTGTTTACTGACAATCTGTCCCGTGGGGGCTTTGAAAAACTCCTGCAGAGACTTTTTGCGGCGCTGGCCGGGATAGAGTCGGCAGAAACACCACAGGATGCCGTTTTAACCTTCATGGATTGGGCCGATAAAAAGTGCTCTATAAATAAGGTGGATAACAAACAGATCGACCACCTGAACCGGGCTGCCGGCATAACCGGAGCACCTGGCACATTGAAAGACCTGGTCACCGGCCTGGATGAGATCGTGAAGCGGGCAGCTCCCGAGGGCAGTTTCTTCGCCTACGAACTCCTGCCGCGGGTGCAAATGCGGCTTTCTTCCAGAAAACGTTCACTGGGGCTGATCGACTACGACGATATGCTGCTTGGGGTGCGCGAGGCATTAACCGGCAGAGATTCCGGAGTACTGATCGATACCCTCCGGCAGCGCTGGACATACGCCCTGGTCGATGAATTCCAGGATACCGATCCGGTACAGTGGGAAATTTTCCGGAAAATCTTCGTCGATGGAACCCGCAATCACCGCCTTTTTGTCATCGGCGACCCCAAGCAGGCAATTTACAGCTTCCGGGGCGCGGATGTGCATACCTATGAGCAGGCCAAGAACCACCTGATTGATAAATGTGCCGCCGCACGCTTACCACTGACCTATAATTTTCGTTCCACGGAATCGCTGATCGAAGCAGTCAATGATATCCTCATGATCGAGGATGCGCAGGGGAAAGTTTTCTTCGACGGACTGAACCGCTACGAAGAACCGGTGCAGTGCGGTGATAAAACCCGCAGGGCCGAGGTATCGGGGCAGCCGGTGGCACCGGTTCACCTGCTTCACCTGCACGGCGGCGATGAAAAGCTAACCGCCCAGTCAGTGAAGCGGGGCATTGGCTGTTTTATTGCCGAGGAAATATTGCATTTAACAAGTCCGGAGCATGGATTGATAACAAGCGGCAGGGATAGAAAGCCTGCTCCAATCGAGTTGAGCGATATTTATGTCCTGACCCGAACCGGCAGGGAAGGCCGGGAAATTGGCGATATACTGCGCCGCTACGGCATCCCGCACGCTTTTTACAAACAGGAAGGGCTTTTCCAGACCACCGAGGCCGATGACATCCACAGGCTTCTCTGCGCCATCGATACGCCTGAAGAACCCGCCGCCAGGATGTCGGCCTGGCTGACTCCATTTTTCGGTGTGGCTCTTTCGGATCTTCCGGCCTGGAAAGAAGTCGGCGGAAGCCACCCGCTGGTTGCCCTGCTCCTCGAGTGGAAAAGGCTGGCCGATGCACATGCCTTCTCACGCCTTTTCGACACCATCGTTACCGGCTCGGGGCTGGTGAGGCGGCTTATCTTTTCCGGTGAAGAACGCGCGCTTACCAACTACCTTCACCTTTTCGAGCTGCTCCTGGCCGAAGCGCATTCACACCCGGTAACCCTGACCGAACTTGCCCGCGGACTGAAGGCCCGCATCGACGGCAGGAAAATGCCGGAGGGCCGTGAGGGCGACGTGCAGAGGCTCGAGACAGACAAGGACGCGGTTCAAATACTGACCATGCACAAGGCCAAGGGCCTCGAGGCCGAAGTTGTTTTCATCGGGGGCGGCTTTGGAAACCCAGGCGGGCGCGGGATTAAAATGAGCATCTATCACCGGGATTATATGCGCTGCCTGCATATAGGCAGGGCAATGGGAGAAATAGCAGAGGCCATCGAGCAGGAGACCGGCGAGGAAAACCAGCGCCTGATGTACGTTGCGATGACCAGGGCAAAATCAATACTCTACCTGCCCTACTTCGGAAAAGCTCCTGCTCAAACTGATCAAGCAGATAGCTACGGTTATAAAAACCTGGGCTCTTTTTACCGAAAAATTCAGAAACAACTTGAACTGCTGCACAATGATGGCCGTTTCAATGAGAGAAACCGTTTCGATTTGCGAGATCTGTCCTGTCAGCTCAGGCCGCCGCGCGGACACAGAGAAGAAATCGAATTGGCAGGCTGGCCGGAAGAAGGCCTGTTGGAACCGCCCGAATCGAGCACAAAAAAGGCCGAAGAGATTAAACCCGGGCACAGGGGTGTGCTGCTAACCAGCTACACCCGAATGAGCCGAGGCAAAAGCTGGCAGGCTCCTTCAGCGGATGAAGACGACCGCATGGCCAGACGGGACGAGGAAGTTGCCGCTGAGGTGCAGCTGGAAGAAATACCGGGCAGGAAAAACGAAAGGGCTCATGCTGAACAGGATGATTTGCTCGAACTTCCGGGCGGCCGGGAAACCGGGACCTTTCTGCATACTCTTTTGGAGAATACACCGGCTGATGAGATCACAGAATGCAGCTTCAGGCAGTGGTCAACGCTGCCGGCGGTGCAGCAGCGGGCAGCGGCGACGGCCAGGCAGCACGGTTTTTCCGAAGATTATCTGCCGGCGGCGCTGGAGCTGGTTTACAATGCCCTCAGGACCCCTGTCTCCGTCCAGAGCCGCGAAATGAATTCAATCCTGCAGATGGCCGGCGGTTTCGCTTCGGGTAAGCGCCATTCTACAGAGATGGCCTTCATCTACCCCATACCGGAAGCCTTTCACCCCCTGATAAACAGGGACACTGCCGATGCGGTGAGCTTTGATCGCCTGCCCTATGAAACGGTGCGCGGCTACCTGCAGGGCCTGATCGATCTCGTCTTTGAACACGAGGGCAAGGTTTACCTGCTTGACTGGAAAAGCGATCGCCTTCCGGAGTTTGGCGAAGCAAATCTCAACAGCCACGTTGAGGCAAACTACAGGCTTCAGGCACAGGTCTACGCCCTGGCTGTAATCCGCCTGCTCGGTATCATGAGCGGAGATGAATATGAAGCAAACTTCGGCGGAATTCTCTACGCTTTTATGCGGGGTATCCGGTTGGAAGACGGAGAGCAGGATGGTATCTGGTTTTCCCGACCGCCGTGGAACCTGGTCGCCTCCTGGGAAAAAGATTTCGTGAACCGCAGTGAGTGGGGCGGCGAGGTCATCGAGCCGAGTGAAACATGGCAGGCAGCAGGCTGCGAAAGGGGCGATTGTGATGACTGATTTAATTAATTGGACCCCCCTGGGCTGCGGCGCTGCAGCGCTGGGCTTTGCAAAACCAATTTCAGTTAGCACCCCCGATTTCCCACGCGATCTAGTATCCCGGGTGGAACCTCTCGATCTCGGTGTTGAGTCCGTTTTCCTGGCCTGGGAGATCACGCGCCTGGCCGCTGAAAAAACAAGTCCGGAAGAGCAGAGAGCTCTCATACTTCTGATCCTTGCGGCCCGGGTTATTTCGGCCGAAGGCAGTACCAGGCTGCCAATTATTTCTCGCAGCCATCTAGACCGCATCCTGCAGGAATTTAAAACAACCGGGCCAGAGCAAGCCGCAATCAATAAACTGCTCGAAAATGCGCAGGCAATCTGCAGCGGCTCCGGTGATTCCGGCCTGGCCGAGGTTTTCGGCGGCCCCGGGGAATACAGGCCGCTGATTATCGATCACGACTGCCTCTACATCCAGAGGCTTCATGTCCTGGAGGACCGTGTCGGTCAGGATCTTTATGCCCGCATCGCCGGTGAAGCAGCCGTCCCAGATACCGGGGCAGATATTGAAAAACCGTCCATGAATATGGAAAACGCCCTGCAGGAGGTCTTCGAAACACCACTCTCCGGGCCTTCGGGAAAAGTGGAATTGGATGATGAACAGAAACAAGCAGTACGCACGGCGCTCAGCGGCCGGATAACAGTTGTCAGCGGCAGGCCCGGCAGCGGGAAGACTTCAATTGTGGCCAGCCTGCTGCGCGTGCTGGCAAGAATCGGCAACCCTCCTTTTGAGTCAATTGCGCTCGCCGCCCCCACGGGGAAGGCGGCCGATAAGCTGCGCCAGTCAATTGCAACCCAGCTTTACGCCATTCCAGGCGCCACCGAAGCGGACGGCAGGCTTGCCGAAGCCTGTCCACCTTCATCGACTCTCCATCGGTTGCTCGGTTACTCTCCCAGCCAGGAGCGTTTCTGGCACAATGAGAACAACCCTCTCTCGGAACAGCTTGTCATCGTTGACGAAAGCTCGATGATCGATCTGGCCATGATGGACAGTCTTTTACGGGCTCTGCGCCCCGAAGCGCGGCTGGTTTTACTTGGTGATGCCGACCAGCTGCCGTCAATTGATGCGGGGGCTGTTCTGCGAGACCTCTGCCAGGCAAGTTTAACAAACAAGAAGGGCCGAGTGGTAAAACTGAAAAAAAGCTACCGGGCACGGGAAGAGGATTCAAAGGGCAGGAGAATCCTCGACGCAGCTGCGGCGGTTAACAGGGGCACTATGCCTGAAATATCCGCTGAAAACGGCGCGGCAATGACCGTAAGAAAAGAAGTGGAAGAACTTCGCTTCGAGGGAGTCGAACACCTGCAGCCTGGCAACGAATTGCAGAGACTGGCTTTTTATGCAAAGTGGCGGGACCGCCTTTGCGGCTCACTGCCCGACCTGGATGAGCGCTTATCAAGAGCATATATTTCCGGCCCATCAGGCTTCGATAATGAAACAACTGAAGCTCTGCGGGTTATTCTATCGCACTACGAACGGCTCAGGATCCTCTGCGCTACCCGTGTAACAGCAGGCGGCGCGGGGTCGACAGCTGTCAATGAATGGTTTCACCGCCAATGGTCCGATATCCGGCGGAAGAAGGACGATCAAATTGTAACCCCATATTTTCTGGTGGGCGAACCTGTGCTGGTAACACGTAATAGCTACAACCTGCGCCTCTATAACGGTGACTCAGGCCTGGTCCTTAAAGTGGCGACATCGGATGAAACAAGGCATCGGCCTGCCGAGCCGATGGCAGTATTTCCGAGAAGCGGAGGTTTTGTCGCTTTCCCGCTTGAGGCGCTGCGCGGGAGGTTGGAGCTGGCCTGGGCTTCTACTGTCCACAAGGCGCAGGGGTCGGAATACGAAGATGTGGCCATCATACTGCCCGAAGTTCATCTGCGCCCTCTCACGCGAGAGCTGCTCTATACTGCAATTACCCGTGCAAAAAACTCCCTGGTTATTATCGGACCCCGGGAAGTCCTCGAATCAGGCATAAAGCAATCAATAGAACGCGCCTCGGGGCTGGCCGACGCCCTTGCAGACCAGCCCTAAATCAGCCGCTAAACATTTTTAATCAAGCGGCATCAATTATATAGATTAAACGGGATTACAACCGCAGGATGGAACGGGCCGCCTGCAGGGAGGGGCAATCGGGCAGTTCAAGGAACGATTTGCCGGAAACATCGAAACTGTAGACGGTATAATCTTCGGGCAGGGTGCCGAGATGAGGCAGTTCGGTATTGGCAAGGGCTGCAGAAAGGTCTTCTTCAGAGCAAACCCGGTTCAGGATCAGTCCGGAATCTTTAAAATTTGCGCAGGCAGCGGCAACCCGGTACACTGTTTCGGCAACGCGCAGCCCTTTGCGGGAAAGGTCGGAAACGAGAAAGAGCCGATCAACAGAACTGATCACCCTCCGATTAACCTGCTCAACCCCGGCTTCGGCATCGATAATAGTCAGGTCAAATTTTTCAGAGAGATACTCGATCGAACGGCGCAGAAAAGCATTTACCTGGCAGTAACATCCTTCTTCTTCAGGACGCCCGACTGCCAGGAAGGCAATATTATGGCGCTCGGTGAGCGATTCAAGCAGGCGGTAATCAACTGCGGCGGCGAGACTGCGAACGCCGCTGCTTTTATTTCTGGCGGCAGCAACAATTTCTTTACGCAGATCG
This sequence comes from Bacillota bacterium, assembly GCA_051748565.1. GTDB lineage: Bacteria > Bacillota > Dethiobacteria > DTU022 > DTU022 > SKPH01. The sequence continues at coordinate 10,392 of JBNJHN010000027.1, forward strand.
TTTACACTAGTTTGAACCGGCAGGGACAGGGCCAGTGAAAGTCCCCCGGCCGGGTCGGCGTCAACCACCAGGGCCCGGAGCTCTTTCTTCTCGATGATCAGCCTGGTAAAAAGTGCGGCCAGTGTTGTCTTACCAACACCCCCTTTGCCGCAGATGGCGATGACCTTGCTCATAATTAATCACGCTCCCCGTGCAGGCGCCGGTGAATCTCCTTCAAATCGGCCACCTCGGCACAGACCTCTTTATATTCACAACTTTCACAGTCAAAATTGAGTTCTTCATAAATTTTCAGCAGCGTTTCCATGATCTCCTGAGTTTTCCGGGCTGCCGGGGCAAGCAGTCCTTGATCGAGCGGCGATTCCGTGGAGAAAATGACTTCAGCTTCTTTCACAGTGGGAAGGGTTTGCAATTTTTTAAGAAGAGTGCCTCCGTAGCGCATCAGGTTAAATCCTCCGGCCAGGGCTTCACTGCTGACCCGGTTCCAAACTTTTTGCCGATCGGGCCAAAACCGGGTTGAAATACCCTGCAAGCGGGTATCAAACAGGGTGTCCTGCAGGACCTGGTAGGTTTCGTATTCGTCGCCGAAATCACCCCGGACCATAATAACCTGGGTGAAAGGGAGCCTGCTTTGATCCGTTTCGGTCAGGTCGTGACCGGCCAGGGAGATACACCCGGGGGAGACTATTCCGGCCTGCCCGGTCCAGAGGATCATCAAGAGGGACTTTTCGCTGCCGCCCAGTTCGATGGCGGTATTTTCCTGCAGCACCAGAGAAGACCCCTCCGGCCAGGTTAAGAAAGGGCTATAGTTTAAGCTTTGCACTGCCTTTCTCTGCGCGGCATGGGCAAGATATTCTCTTAAGTAACCTATCGGCTCGCTGAATAGATTCACGATCAACCTCACTCCTGCTGGCCCAGCAATGCGGCACCGAAAGCTGCGGCAAAGCGGGGGTCGATGGGAAAAGGGCGGTAACTGCCGGGCAGCTTTTCCTGCAGTATGTCTGTAATACTTGAAAAGAGGGCAACTCCGCCGGTGACCGTGTAGTATTCGACCGGGCCGAAACGCAGTGCCTGTGAAATGATAATGCGGGCGGTCGATTCACAAACTCCGGCAATAATATCGGGAACAGCTTCCCCCCGGTTCAGGTGAGAGATTATTTCGCTTTCGGCAAAAACAGCACACTGAGTGCTGACGGTAACTTTTTTCAGAGCTCTTGCTACTGTATCATCAAACTGGTCCATTTTAACACCGAGGGCGGCCCCGATTACCTCGATGAAGCGGCCCGTGCCCGAGGCGCATTTGTCGTTGCGCATATAGTTGGCAACGTCACCATCGGGACTGCTCAGCACACCGGTGATGCTCTGGCCGCCGATTTCAAGGGCAAGTTCCGTATCAGGCAGGTGATGGCGGGCAGCAGCGGCGATGCAGGCGACATCATCTTCGAGAAAATCGGCCTGTTCAACCAGTTCGTCGCCCTGCCCGGTGCTGGTAATCGTCTGAACATCGCTCCGGGCAACTCCTCCCCGTTCCAGGGTCAGATCGATCAGGGCCCCCACATCGAGGGCAATAGTACCGCTGGTTTTACGGATTGCGGAGGCAAGCAGGCGATGATCATCTAAGAGTACCGCCTTGGTAAAGAGGCTGCCTACATCCAGGCCCAGGGTGATCATGATTTCACCTCTGCGAGGCGCCGGGCAATCAGGGCTGCCCCCAGGGCGCCGACCAGCTGTGAATCGACATTGTAGGTGAGCATTTTAAGGCCCATCGCTTTCTCCAGTTCACGGCGCACTGCCGGATTCTTAGCCACACCGCCGGTCATGGTGACCTCTTTTTCGATCCCGACCCGGCGCACCAGGGCCATTACCCTTTCAGCCATGGTGCGGTTGATGCCGGCAGCAAGGTCGGCCAACCCGGCTCCCCTTTGCAGGAAGTGGTGCACTTCTGTTTCACAGAAGATGCTGCAGCGGCTGCTCATTTTGATCACCTGCCGGGCATTGAAAGCAAGCGGGCCGATCTCTTCGACCGTAACCCCCAGGGTTTTGCTCATTACATCGAGAAAGCGGCCGGTTCCGGCGGCGCATTTGTCGTTCATGACAAAATTAATCAGCTCTCCGTCCCGGTCGACACGGATCACCTTGGCATCCTGCCCGCCGATATCGATAATCGTCCGCACGCGGGGCAGGATCCACCAGGCCCCTTTGCCGTGGCAGGATATTTCACTCATATTTTCCCCGGCCAGGCCCTCTTTTTGAATTTGTTCCCGGCCGTAACCGGTGCTGACGCAGAAGCCCAGCTCTTTCAGGGCCAGGCCCTTATCCTGCAGGGCACCTTCGATAACCGCTGCTGCCGATTCGACAGGGTTTGGCCTGACCGGGATGCTCTGAAAACTGTAAATACTGTCATTTTTGATTATGACCGCCTGGGCCGTAAGAGAACCGACATCTATTCCGCCGTAGAACATCTGTTGTTGTGTCCTCCGTCTTGATTGTTTGTTGTGTTCCCGGCGCCGCGCCTGCGCTTGCGGCGGCCACGCTTATTAATAACATTGTTGACAAACTGTTCAACCTCTTCCTGGATTACGCTCATCGGTGTCATCGACCTGATCCATGAATCGCCCTGCAGGCCCAGGGTAGGCACACCGGTGCGCTTCAGGACTTCGTTGCGGGTTATTGAGAAGACGCTCCAGGTCTGCTTGCAGGAATGGTGACCGCAGTAAATGGCCCCGTTCACCCCCCACTCCCTGATAATATAGACGATATCCTCGATCCAGCGCTGGGACATGGAAGCCGCTCCCATCTGCCTGGTCATGACATTATTCCAGGCGCTCCTGATCATGCCGTCGAGAATAGTCTCCCGGGAAGTAAGATCCAGGGGTTCGGGGAAGGCCCACTGCAGGGCATCGCCCATATTGCTGATTTTATTCTCTTCCATCCAGTCGTAGAAGCTGACCAGGTCGTAGTAGTAACTCAAATAGATCCAGAGGACCCGTGCTTTTTCTTCCCGGCTGCTGTAACCATCGCTTTCATAATTGCGCCTGGCAACTTCCAGGCACTGTTCCAGGGTTTTGATCCCCTCATCCCGCCCCCACATGGAAAAACGGGTGGCACAGACGAAAAGTGAAAATATGCCCGGTACAGGACAGGGAACCAGCTTCTTCATTTCCCAGAGATCGTGGTAAAGCTCGGTGCAGCGGTTTACCTTCACAGCCACGGCACGCAGGTTTTCATCCTTCAGCTCTTCGCCGGCCAGCTCTTCGAGCTGCCGGATCATTTTGTAGTAGTTTTTTTTAAAAAAGTTAAAGCCGCGCTCGCTGTTGTCGGGCGGTTTTTCAAGGGCAATCTGGGGCAGACCCATCAGCAGGGAGACAAATTCGTGTGTTTTTGAATTTACATCGCAGCTGCCAACACAGCCGGAGATAATAGCATCCGGCTCAAAATCCATCCCCGAAAGCATGGAGCCGAGATCGATTGTGTTGGCCGAACAGAGATGGTCGGGAAGGCCCAGCCCCATGGCCTGTTCCCAGTATCGTTCGCCCTGTCCTTCGAGAGAAACAACACCCAAAGTGGTTAACACCTCTGTTGTAATCGGGACAAGGTTTTCGAAAGCATGAATTATCTCGGGGGGAAAGTTAAAGGGAGCCAGCACCACTTTATGGCCCTGCTCTTTGGCCGCCTGGGTTTCATCGAGCGCAGTAATGAGCATCCGCAGGAAGGGCATGGAGGCCTGCTGGATTGAAGGATTCAAGAGCGATTTCATGCTGTTGGCGCTGTCTGCAGGCAGCACCTTAATCAAACCTTCCAGCTCTTCTGCACTGAGGCTGTCGGGCAGTTTTTTTAAGACGCTGAACAGGGCGTGGACCCGGCTGAACAGTCCCGCACTTTGCATTTTTCCTGATCCGTTTTGCTTATCCAGCATTGATCACCTCTTTAACTGTTCCAGAAAGGCCTGGACCCGCGTTTTCATCCGGCCGATGTCGGCCCCGGCCCCGTATTCTTTTTCCAACAGGAGCACCGGAAGACCTTCTTTCTCCAGGTCCATTTTTAACTTGACGTTTTCAATACCGTGCAGGTCGCAGAATTTGTTGTGAAAAAGGACTGCGCCGTCTGCTTTTGATTTAGCTATCTGATTCATAATATAGGCTTTACGCCCAGGGTAGCTCATGAACATGCGCGGGCAAAGCAGGTTGTTCAGGTACATTTCAGCCAGGCGCCCGACCGGTTCACGGGCCGAAGCTTCCCGCAGGAAAAAGCGTCCGCCGAAGCAGAAAGAGTCGGCTGCCATCACGGCGCCCAGCTGCTCCAGCTCGGCTATCAATTCGATTTCATCGGTGGCGGCGCCGCCCATGAAGAGGTGGGCCCGGCAATCCAGTGGTTTGCGAGCTTCAAGCTGATCAGCGAAAGCATGCAGTAAATCGAGAAAATCAGGCGCCGGGAGGGACCCCTCGGCAATCGACAGGGAAAGAATTTCATGACCGTAAACTTTAATCTCCCCGTTAAAGCGGCTTTCATAAATCAGGCGCATTACAGCGGCAATTTTGTCCTGCAGGTCAATAGCCGCCTGCAGTTTTTGATCATCGATCCCGGAATTGAAATGATCATTGATGGCGGAGATAAAAAGTTCTATTTCTTCTTCGAACCATTCCAGGGAATCCCGGTCCGCCAGATGCGGTACCCTGATATAGTGGAAAAAGGGGCGGGGTGCGGCATACTGCCAGTTTTCAAACATCCCCCGCAGGTGATCACAGCCATTGGTTTCGATAATACCGTCGAGAAAATCGTATGTACCGTCCAGTCCCAGCTGCAGGCAGGCCCGGCAGAAGCCGCAGTTAAAACGGGACAGGTAAGCATCGGCCATTTCTGTTTCACCCCGGCCGAGCGCTTTGATCCGGTAGGGGAAAATTCCGGCGGCATCGAGTACCTCACGCGGTGTTGAGAGGCAGGTGTAACCGACTATTTTCTGGCCGGCAGCAAGAGCCTTTGTTACATATGAATTTTCAATGACGCCGGTCAGTTCTTTTAATTGATCCATGCTCAACCATGCCTCCTTTCCGCTTTGCGGCCTGATTTCAGGGATCCTTTAATTGCTCCCCAGATAATCTTAAAAAATGAACTAATAAACGGACGGGATAGGCCCGGATTTTCGGCCAGGGTCTCTGCAATCCGATCCGAGGTAAGCAAAATGGCCGTGGACAGTTCTTTCCGGTCGATCTGCTCCAAAAATTGCGCAGCTGCTTTACCGGTGGCAGGTGGTCGGCTTTTCAGTTTGCGGTTATAGGAAATAATGAAACTGTTAAAAGCCTCTGCGGCCTCCTCCGGTGGAAGCAATTCAAGGAACTCCTCACTGGTGGTGAAAGAAGCCGCCTGTGCTGTGATATTGTGAAAAAAATTCTGCAATTCGGCCCGGTCAACTGACTGCAGGTGCGAGATCAAGGTTTTTTCAAGCAGGGAAGGGTTTTCAGCCAAAATCCGATTGCTGAGGCAGACCAGGCTATTAAGCAGCCTTGCACTCTCTTTGCAATCGCCTGTCGCAATTTCGCGGGTTAAATCGGCAAAGAGCTGCGGGGGCAGTTCATTTAATTGATCCAGCAGGTAGGTCAATCCGCGCAGGGCGGAGGATGAACCCTGCAGAAAGGCAGAAACCAGTTCTGCCAGGAGTTCGGGCCTCTGTACAGCTGTATCTGCGACAACGCAGAAAATAACTTCCAGATCCTCTCCGAGAGCAAGGAGAGCAGCGGCAGCCTCTTTTTCGTCGATCCCGTATGATGCTTTTTCCAAAAAGCTTTGCAGCACCCTTCGAAAGCGCGGTTCGTTTCCTCCCAGGATGGCGCTTCCTTCGTGCAGGCCATTGATCAGGCGGTTTAACCGGTTTATGATTGCTCCCAGCTCTTCTGCCTTGATTTCATCAGCCAGGTTAAAAATGGAGCTTGCCAGTATCTCCGGCGGGTAGTCAACCTTTTCCAGGGCAGCGGCTGTTCCCTTTAAAAAATTGTTCATAAGCGGTGGGATTATATTAATCAAGTTGGCGAAAATCACCGGATCACTGACGATGGTGGCAGCAATACTTTCAATCAGGGGATAGTGCTCTTCAGACTGCCTGATAATAGTGCGCCGGATTTTCCCAAAATCTGCTTTTGCAAGCTTATCCTGAATATATTCGATCTTCTTTTCCCGGCTGAGAAAGTATTCCCCCTTGTCCTCACCCGCTGCCAGGCCCAACCTGGCAAACAGGGGAGCATAGGCCCGGGGAAGGGCCAGAATACTTTCGGTATCGATATTTCGGCCCATTTCAGCGGCAAACTTTCGCAGCAGTTCGGGGGGGACATTCTGCAGCTGACGGCCAAGTTCATCGAGAAAAGCTATAGAATAATTTAGGCCGTGGGGCAGCTTGCCAAGCAGGCCGAAAGAGAAAGCGGAATCGCTCCAGAGGATTATCCTGGCCAATTCCCGCGCCTTTTCAGGTTCCAGGTTTTCAAAATTCGCAATGACCTGGTCCTTGAAATCAGCTGACTTAAGCAGCTCTTCGAGGCTGCTGTTAAGCCGGCCTGCCGCTTCATTGTGTTTAAAATCCTCTTCCAAGAAAGCCCCTCCTTTACAGCGTCTTGCAGTCAAAAAACCAGCGCGCCGTTTCCATCTGGCAGAGCTGCTTGCCGCCCATCCAGAGCTGGACGATCTTGATATCCCGCCAGTGTTTTTCGATATCCCAGGCCCGGTCACTGCCGTGGCTTTCCATCAGGTTCATCGCTTTACCAAGATCTTCTACTGCGCGGTCACAGGCAAAATACTTGTAGGCGCGACCCTTGGCCACGATTTCATCGCTCCAGCGAGAGTTGTAAAGATCGGGGCGATCAAGCATACGGGCATACTGGTAACCCAGGATGCGAATGATTTCAATATCTCTTACAATGTCGGCGAGCACCCCGGCGACAGCATCATTTTCTTTAAGCGGTTGGCCGCGGTAGCAGCTATTCTCGAAAAATTTCTGCAAAATTTCAAAGACATTCATCATTGCGCCGCTAACAAAGGCGATGCTGCCGAGGTTACCGAAAGAGATCACTTCTTTAAAATACCTGTAATCTTCCCCGGGGCCACAGACACGGTAGTGTTTCGGAACGCGCACCTGTTCAAACCAGACATCGCTATTTTTGTCGGCAGCCATGCCGGCTTTCTGGTAGGGCCCGCCCTGGGTCACCCCCGGCATGTCGGCAGGAACGAAGATAAAGGCAAAATCATTTAAATCCCCGGAGCCCCGGTTTGTGGTGCAGACAACACCGAAGAGGCTGCAGACCCCGCCACTGTTGGTTGGCCAAAGTTTGTGGCCGTTTATAATCCATTCATCACCGTCGAGAATAGCCGTAGTTTCAATCGTAGAACCCCTGGTGATTTCCATATTTTCAATATCAGCTCCACCCTGGGGTTCGGTCATGGCATTGGCGGCGAAAACGGCCTTTTCAGTATTACAGAAGAGCAGTGCAAATTCTTCACAGAGGCGGCGATTGACATGGGGTTCGTTGCAGATCATGATCAGCGGCCAGAAGGTAACACCGAAGGCAACGCCCATACCGGAATCTGCGCGAGCCACTTCTTCCATCAGGCGAAAAGAAGCAGAAGCGGTATAGTGCGAATGGCCCAGTCCCCAGCCGCCCAAATCTTCGGGAAACAAAACCCGCTGCAGGCCCAGTTCACCCATTAGCCGGTTAAAGGCCGGTTCGATAAGGCGGTGTTCCCGCCAGTCTTCATCGTAGCGCCGGCGGTGAGGGATAACCTCTTTTTCTGCCCACTGCCGCACGATTTTGCCGAAATAGTCATCGATCGGGGCGAGGTGTTCTTTGGGGCGGGTAAAATCGTCGATCGTTCGCATCGGCTAAACCTCCCTTTTTAAAGGCTCTGGGACCTGTAAAAATAGCGTGCCAGTTCCATCTTGTTTAATTCCCAGCTGCCGAGATGCAGCTGCATCGTTTTAATATCGCGCCAGTAGCGTTCCAGGTTCCACTCGGTTGCATACCCCGCCGAACCCATCAGCTCCATGGTCTGATTAATAGCCTTTTCAGCCGATTGGGTGACCTGCGAAACAACGCTCAAGGCTGAGATGAAAAGCTGCTCTTCATCGGCTACCTGGTAGATATCCGGTTTGGAGAGCATAGCGGCAAGCTGATGGGAGAGCAGCCGGCTTAGCAATATTTCGTGTCCTACTTCAGCCATCAGTGAGGCTGTCAGAGGGTTTTCTTTAAAGAGGTTGCCCTTGCCCTTGATCACTCGCGTGTTACCCCAATCACTGATTATTTCAAAAGCGGCAAAAAGGCTTCCACAGCTTACCGCTGCTATATTCAGGTAGAGCCAGGAGAGCACCCGCCGCAGGGGTTCTTCGCCGCGGAAAACCAGGTTGCCGGCCGGAACGGAAACATCAGTTAGAGTGATATCGCAATTTATACTGGCTGCCAGACCGGTTTTTAAGAACGGTTCCCCCCGGGTCAGGCCGGGGCTGTCCCCGGGAACCAGAATCAAGCCCGGTTCCTCTTCGTTTTCCAGGGCACAGAGCACACCAAAAATTCGGGCATCAAACCCCGAGTTCAAGGGGCGCATTTTTTCTCCACTGACTACCCAGCTGTCGTCTTCAAGGCGGGCTTTTGCCGGCAGACGTTTGCCCCTGAAGACTGGACCTTCCGCCGGTGCAGCTTTATCAGCAAAATCCGGCAGAACCAGCGAACCGATAATCGGCTCATCTGCCTCACAGAAAAGAGGGGCCATCCTAAAACAGAGGTCTTTGTTTAAGTCATTTTCAAAAATAAAACTGCCGCATAAAGCAAAGGTAACCGCGAAGAGGTAACCGATTCCGGTATCGGCCCGACCAACCTGTTCCAGGGCTAAAACCAGCGTCCGCGCTACTTCCGGTTTGTTAAGGCCACCTCCGCCGCACTGTTCGGACCAGATCATTTTCTGCAGTTCCACATCGACAAAAAGTTTCCGCATCGCCGGTTTTAAAAGTTTATTGTAATCCTCCCGGTATTCAAGTCGTTTGGAAAAAACCTCCGCATCAGCCCACCGCCGCAGTGTTTGAACTATAAGCAGGTCAGGTTCCTCTGCGCTATCCCTCAGGTACGGAAATATATCGAGATTTTCCATCAAGCCCACCTCATATTCTTGAAGGGAAATTATATTGCTAAAGAATTCTACATTCTCCGAAGACTACCTGCTCTTTGAACTAATTACCATTGCAGATTTGATAACATAAGATACTGGGGGCATTTTTTAATCTTCATTTCTTAGCTGCTTTCCGATTTGTCTTCCTCAGGCGATTTACTCGGCATAAGATAAAAAATGCCCATTAATATTACCACGGTAATCGGCTGGAATGCGTCTTCAAAGAGGGCCCACATAATCAGGCTGACAACCGGCAGGGCAAGAATCATCAAGTGCATCCGGACAATCTCTTTGTGAAAAGGCAGAAAGAAACGCTTTCCCGGATTCTGCCGAAAAAAGTCTTCCCAATGCGCAATCAGGGTCCCAAGAATCATGGGCCAAAAAAGGGCAGTTAGATAGAAGACCGGGGTAAAGAAATCCGAGTTAATGAAACCGCTGGCCCCAAAAAGTTCAAGGGGTTCCATCTGTGCAAATACTGAAAGGAATAACCCGTAGAATGCAAACAGGTAGTTGTACATACGAAATGCGATCAGCCCTGCCAGCACGGTTAAGATAGTCATGCCGAGAAGGAAAATGTTCGGAGAGATTCGCTCCAGAAAGGGAAGATGTTTTTCATAAAAATGCTTCTCTGAGCGGGAAAAAAGAATCATCTGGATACAGGCTGTGAGGATACAGGCCCATGCGTAAAAAAGCCCGGCCAGCCAGACGCTCCAGCAAAACTCCGGTAGTGACCACTTATATATGAGCGCAAATACCGAAGAGAGGCCAAAACCGAATATGCCGTATAGATTAAAAAACTTCTTCAAATTAAGATATTCCTTCCATGCGGCTGACCAGCCCGAAAACCAAAACTAAGGATATATTTATGTGAGTATACCTGAGAATACTTATTTACCCCCGGTCTCGAGGCAGAAATAAGTTTTCCCCAGATCATACTCCTTGGCCACTTCACACTTCGGGCATACACAGCCTTTAGCTTCATTGATGCACTGGCTTTTTTCATATGCACAGAACATAGTTTCAGCATGAAGCTTGTCATCATCCATAGTATCAAACAAAAGGATAATGTTACCAGGCGCCCCCATCAACTTACAGGTAAAAGTATAACTGGGGCAATTCTTGCAAAGGCACTTTTTTAGATTCTCCTTTGTTTTCGCCACTTTAGACATGAACTCACCTCCAATTTAAAAGTTTTAATCCATGGTTTACACCATGAGATATCAAGCTGAGCAGGATGCAAAAATAAAGAATCGCTTTAATAAGAAATAGCTGCCAGGATCTGCCCCGCCTGTCCGTAAATCACCAGGTCGGCAATCATGTCAAAAGGTGTCGGCTCCCGGTTTATGATAACCAGGGTGGCTCCTGCATCTTTGGCCATTTCCGGGAGAAAAGCCGCCGGGTAGACTACCAGTGAAGAACCGATGCTAATAAAAAGATCGGCACTGCGGGTCCTCTGCTGAGCTTCTTCCAGGGTTCGAAGCGGCAGCTGCTGCCCAAAGGAAATAGTGGCCGGCTTAAGCAGGCCTCCGCATTGTGAGCAGTTTCCCACCGGTTTGCCCTGCTCGAGGAGTCGAAATGCTTCTTCCCAGGGATATAGCGCCTCACAGTCCAAACAACGAATTTTTCGCATTGTTCCGTGCAGCTCAAATATCTTTTCCGGACTGTTACCTGCTCTCTGGTGCAATTCATCTATATTCTGGGTAATGACAGCGCTCAGTTTGCCTCGTTTTTCCAGCTCCGCAATCGCCAGGTGAGCCGGGTTCGGCTCAGCCCTCTGAAAATCTTTCCAGCATTCCCTGTAGAAGTCCCAGTACTTGCTGCGGCTCGATGCTGATGAAATGAATTTATGGAAGCTCATTTCATTAGGGTCAAAACGCTCCCAGATCCCCCCCGGGCTGCGAAAATCAGGCACACCTGATTCCGTACTTACCCCGGCTCCTGTAAATACTACAATATTGTTGTTGTCTTTTATCAGACCTGCCAGCTTATCTATCTTTTCTCTGTCCATAATTGCTCCTTAGAAAATCATTCCTTGCCCTCTTTCGAAAGGTTCTCCATCTTTTCAATATAAAATAAAGCCTGATACTGTAAGGTCTTAATATCTTTAATCAGCTGCTTCTTCTCAGGGCTATCGGCCATTTTCCTGGCCCGGCTTTTCAAGCCTGCAATATCTTTTGATATTTTTCTTACCTCCGTCGAGAGCTGCACTAGATCTTCGGTTGGCTCTGGCATTATCTTATCCCCTATAAAAGTTAAAACCTTTGCTCACGGTTATTTCCTCCAGGCAGATTTGGTGTGATTGGTTCGGGGAAGAGGCATTGATGATCTTGAATATACCTGCTGCAGTTAATTATGCAGTTTTGGATAATTTGGTCTTCCTACATTATATAAATAATACCTGTGTCATTTAATTCCAGTAACCTTTCCAGACAACGGTCATTCCAGTGGCTATCTCATCCTCATCTTCCGCAGTGATAAAAAGTTCAACTTCATTTAAGCCATCGGTTTTATCGCTTACATCATATAGCATGATATAAGTATAGTCGGCTTCATCAAGGCCCCGGAATAGAGGTTCCCCCAGGATTTCTTCTATTTCATCAAAGTTCATCTCACCCAGGCGGATTCCCAGCATTTCTGAACCGGGGTGTAAATAGAGATTATTTACGATACCTTCATCACCGGCCAGAATAAACGTGACGGCCATCGATTCGTAATAGAGTTCTTCTCCACCCGGGCCACCATGGGGGCCGATATCGTCGGGAAGACCAAAATGATCAATTATCTCATCTTTTGTCCAACCTAAATGATCGAGTGTCGGTCCACCGGGCAAATCTTCTTCCCGCCCTTCTTCCTCCGGCTCTACCGGTTCCGGCAGGGTCGTGCCATCCGGGGTGCAGCCTGAGTTTAATATAATCAATAAAGCTATTATTAAAATAGGCAAGCACTTTATTATTTCACTTTTTTTCACCTGTTCGCCTCCTTAAGTTTCCCCTGCTAATCTGTTATTGAGGAGAAAGGGGTTCTCCTGCAAAGTTAAATCGTGTATCAAGGGCTCAAGCCCTTCCGTTATAATTGCTGATATATTATATTTCTTCCAATGATCAAGTTGATGACTGTTTATAGGTCCTATATCCACAAGTAAGGTTTTCAAGCAGCCCCATCAGAAGAAGTTCACTTAATGGCTGCACTTTTTTGCCGGTTATTTTTTTACCGGCAACCATCAATGAAAAAAGTATTTTAAGTTTAGGGGACATTATAGTCAGCTCAGGAAACGGAGGGTTAAGCTTACTTTTTAATGCCTCGAGCAAACCAGCCGGATCA
>JBNJHN010000028.1:0-22335 GCA_051748565.1 Bacillota bacterium
GGTTTTATGATTTTTGTGCGTATGCAAGCACACATTAATCATAACTGGGGGTTATTTATTTTTCAAAGACCATTTTCATTCATTACAGGAATGCTTTTTTATGATGTTAATTTATTAATTATATTCTTCATTAAGGCCGATCTTCCTTTTTTTCAAACAATGATTATTCTAATAAATAGTAATTATTCCTCTTTTGATAAAAAATAATAATGCTATAATAATGACATAGTTATTTTTGCTGTTTAATTAAAAAAACCCTGAGGTGAATTGATGTACACGCCACAGTTAATCGATCATTTTAACAACCCCAGGAATGTAGGGGCAATTGCAGATGCTGACGGCATCGGTACTGTTGGTGACCCTGACTGTGGTGATTTCATCCGGATATATATCCGGGTGAAGGAAAATCGCCTGGAAGGGTTGGCTTTTGAGGCATGCGGATGCCCGGCTTCGATTGCAACCACCAGTGTTCTCACAGAATTAGCGATCGGAAAAACTTTGAATGAAGCTCTGTCAATCAAGGGATTAGATGTGGTTAACGCCCTGGGCGGTCTACCCGATCCGAAAATTCACTGTTCCAACCTTGGAACCACAGCACTTCAGCAGGCTATCATTTACTACCTGCAGCATAAAAAAACAAGGTTTAATTATTTCTAAGATTTTTGGCGGATTAACAATTATGGTAAAAATTCACGGAGGTTAAATCGATGAGTATTAAATGTGCAAGATGCGGCAGAGATACTCCCCAGGAGGATGTTTACAATCATCGCGGGCAGGATCTTTGTGAAGATTGTTACATGGGGGCTATGCAGCCTCCTAAAACCTGCGATGTGACTGCAACCTATCTGGCAACCAAGCACCGCCAGACTGCCGGCCAGTCAGGTACGGAAGGGCTGCTGCCGATACAGAAAAAAATTCATAATTACATACAAGAAAAAGGCAGGGCAACCCGTTCTGAAATCATGGAAGCACTTGATCTCCCCGAATGGGAACTTGATAAACAGGTAGCGGTTCTACGCCACTGTGAGCTGGTTAAAGGGAAAAAAGAAGGAGATATGATTTACCTGGTTTTATTTGACGATTAGCCTCTTAAGCGATGGACAGGATAATCGCTTCGGGTAATCAGTTCTATCTTTGCTTTTTACGTTGGGGTATTTTGCCTCGTGTGAGAGGGATAACAGCCAATATTGTGATTATTCCCGCCGTCATAAAGGCGCTGCTTAAAACCTGTTTCTGTGCGGCCAGGCCAAAGGTGATTGAGCCCAGGGCAAAGAAAATATCAATCATATTTTCCTGAATACTGATTGTTGTAGACCTGAGTTTTGGCTTGGCAACATCGATCAACCAGGCTCCGAAAATCAAATTGCTGCCCTGTATTCCGATTCCCAGCAGCAGGGCAGAAATTATTAAGAATACTTCCCACCTCGGCAGCAAGGCAAAAACAGTAACTCCCATACCCAGGATGATTAGCATCGGCCAGGCTACAAACTCTCTGCCAATCCGGTCGGATAGGATTCCTGCGCCAAGACTTGTGAAAACACCGATCAGCCCTAATAATAAAAAAAAGTATGCTGCTTCAGCTCCGGGCAAGGTAGATTCAATGTGTATTTTTGCAAAAGAGAGCACAGCGCTGTATGAGAAAGAAAAGATTGCTATTGCAGCAATAATTGGGTGTATTTCCTTTTCCCTGAGAGCTTTGATTATCTGCTTCCATGTGCCTGCGATTTTTGCTGAATAATGGAGGCCGGAAGGTGTTTTTACCTTTGATAGTAAGAGCAGTGAGATTAGGCTGATCAGAGCGCTAACTGCAAACCAGTGGGAATACCCATAGTGATTAATCAGCAGAATAGCTCCAGGCGGGCCGGTCAGCATGCCTATGTTAATAAAAATTCGCGTTGAACCCAGGTAAGTGCCAATTTTTCCGGCAGGCGACATTTCTGCAACCAGGGCTGAGATGCCCGGCAGCACAACGGCTAAACCGAGAGAGTGGTATAAGCGTACTGCAATGAGCATAGTAAATCCTGAATTTAGCAAAAGTAGCAGTGGTGCAGTTACAAAGGTGAAAATTCCGATTAGCATGAACTGTTTGGGGCCTTTTATGTCCATTTGTGGACCCAGGTAAATACGCAAAGCAACTGCAGAAATGGCAAAAACAGTATTTTGAACTCCGGCCTGAAAGGGACTGCTGCCTATGGCCAGGCTATATGCAGGGAATATTGTTATTGAAGCAAAAAGGTTGGCCATGAAAAAAAATACGGCTCCGAAAAAAAGAGTCCAGTTAAGTTTGGTGCTACTGAATTTCTCGTCATTTTCTGCTTCAATATTTTCCGAATGCATCTTGAATGCTCACCTGTTTCTGGTAAGATAACCTTTATAAAAGTTAACAGCGTTCTAAGAGGCATATAATATCAATTTTTGTGGGGGGACTCTGTGCTTTTCCAGATCCATTTCACCAAACTTTGAATTCTACTCCTTCGGTTTTAATCGATCTGTCAGTTTTTTGGCCACCGTGGCCGCGATATCGGCGGCTGCGTAGTGGTTGGTTGAGGCATCGAAGAGCATTGTAGCCCAGGCCTCCTTCCCTCCGGTAGGCAGCCTGTAACAGAGGCACAGGGCCAGCCTTGGCAAAGCCCTCCATTCAAAAGCAAGGTCGCCCAGGTTGGGAACAGGCCATCCATCCGCAGCCAGACAGATTTGGTGTAACCCTTCAATATCGCCCACCCATGCTTGGGCCAGTTCATCACCGCAGTAACCCTGGAAAGCCTGCTGGTAGAAAAGCCCGCCAATTTCGCTTAAATTAACCCAGCGCCCGGCAAGAGGGTGGCCGTCGGCCTTATTGAGATAGTGCAGCCAAAGTGCTTCTGTTTGCAGACCAACTGGTTTGCCGCTGTCGTCGGTAATTGAAAGCTCCGGCCATTTGATCTGGTGTGTATCAAGGTAGTGGTTGCCGCCGAGAATTATGTCCCCATCTTTTTCTCTGCTTATACTTAATGCAGCCAGTCGGGCAATCTTGTGTGGGTCTTGTTCCTGCAGTTTTTCCCTGTACTGATTACAGAGATCACGAAGTGCCCGGCGCCTTTTTTCTTCATTAGCTGCCTGGTCCAATTCGGGTATAGATTTTGTTTTCTCAACTGAATCCATTATTACCACCACCGTTATAATCTGCTGCGGTCATTATATCTGTAAGCATGAGGGCAGTCAAATTGTCTGATATAAAAGAGGAACTTCAATTGATTTGAAGAATATAAAAATTTACCTTTAAACTAGACTACATGTCGGAAGCAGAATCAGGGAGCTGAGCTTATATGAAAATTGGCATTGCCGGTTTCGGACGGATGGGCCGGTTAATTTATCAAAAAGCATTTGCTGCGGGGCACGAGGTGGTGGTTATTGTAGATCCGTCAAGCCCGGCTAAAGAAGTGACGGACCGTCAATTCACTTCGAAAACTTTGCGGCCTGATGTTATAATTGATTTTACCGTTCCCGGTACCGTTGTTAAAAACATTAAAAAATATACAGAAATAGGTGTTTCTGCGGTGATCGGCACCACAGGTTGGTACGACGAAATGGACGAGGTTGCGTCAATTGTTGAGAACTCGAAGATCGGCCTAATCTGGTCGGTTAACTTTTCACTCGGTGTCAATATTTTTTTCCAACTGCTTAAAACTGCCGGTGAGATAATTAATAAATTTCATGACTACGATGCTGCTGTACATGAAATTCACCACTGCAACAAAGCTGACAGTCCCTCCGGTACAGCTAAGACGATTGGCGAAATTTTACTAAGCACCCTTGATCGTAAACAGATTTTATTTAACGGTATACCTGACCGAGTTATCAACGAGGAAGAACTGATTATTTCTTCGACCAGGTGTGGTGCAATACCGGGCATACACCAGGTTATTTTTGACAGCGAGGTTGATACTATCACTTTGGAACATCGAGCCCGCAACCGCGAAGGCTTTGCCGCAGGGGCGTTGGTGGCGGCTGAGTGGGTTTGCAGCAAAAGAGGGTTTTACAGCATAGATGACTTAGTGGACTCAATAATTGGAGGCGAATTATAATGAAAACAGTTAACGATATTTTCAAAGGTGTGCACACAGCTCTGGTCACACCTTTTACTTCGACGGGTGCGGTCGATATCGGGGCATTTAAACGGCTGGTCGAGTACCAGATCGAAGCCGGTATTGACGGACTCGTACCCTGTGGTACCACTGGCGAAAGCTCTACTCTCAGCCATGATGAGCACGACCGGGTGATTGCCCTTACCGTTAAATATGCCAATGGAAGGGTACCGGTGATTGCCGGTACGGGCAGTAACGCTACCAGTGAGGCAATTCAGCTTTCTCAGCACGCAGAACAGGCCGGAGTTGATGCAGTACTGCTGGTTAATCCTTATTATGTGAAGCCCACTCAAAAGGGACTCTATCTTCATTTTAAGGCCATTGCCGAGTCGGTTTCCATTCCCTGCATTATCTACAATATTCAGAGTCGCACCGGGGTTAACCTTGAAAACGAAACTCTACTGCGGCTGATGAACGAGCACCAAAATATCGTAGGGGTAAAAGAGGCTTCGGGTAATCTTAAGCAGATGAAAAACCTAATAGGGCTACGTCGTAAACTTTTTGTTGTTCTCTGTGGTGATGATAATATGACCGTCGATTTAATTGAGGCAGGAGGCAACGGAGTTGTTTCGGTGGCGGCTAATATAATTCCGAAGCAGATGAAAGAGATGGTGCACAGTGCTTTAAATGGTGATATAGAAAAGGCCCGGGCAATAGAGAAGAGGTTAATGATTTTCTTCCAGGTTTGTTTTGTAGAGACCAATCCAATTCCGATCAAAACGGCGATGGCAATGAAAAAGTGGTGCCAGGAGTCTTTCCGTTTGCCCATGTGTACTATTGCCAATGAGAATAATTATAAAGCAATAAGAGACGCAATGGAAGGTCTCGATATACCCGAGGCTGATGCTTTCAGACTTAACATTTAGGAAGGAGCACTTGATGGCAACCATAAATATGAATTACCGCAAACTAAGTGGTGGTTATCTTTTTCCCGAAATTGCTCGGCGTGTCAAACACTATGAGCAGGAAAATCCTAGTCTAAAGGTGCATCGGCTGGGTATTGGTAATACCACCGAACCGCTCACACCTGCCGTTATAACCGGTTTGCATGAAGCGGTTAATTGCCTTGCTGCGGTTGATTCTTACAGTGGGTACGGTGATGAACAGGGTGAAACGACCCTGCGTGAGAAACTGGCTGATTATTATGACCAGCGCGGAGTTAAGCTGGATCCAGATGAGTTTTTTATCAGTGACGGGGCCAAGCCTGATGCCGGCAATATTCAGTCAATCTTTGGTGTTGATAACCTGGTCGCTTTACAGGACCCGGGCTACCCGGTATATGTTGACTCTAATGTTATTGCCGGACGCTCGGGTACTTATAACATTGAAAGTGGAGATTATAAAGGTTTTGTTTACATGGTCTGCTGCGAAGAAAATGATTTTATCCCCGAACCACCGCAGCAAAAAGCCGACCTGGTCTATCTCTGCTGCCCCAATAACCCCACCGGTGCTGTCGCTACCCATGATCAACTGCGACTTTTTGTTAAATATGCATTGGAGTACAAGGCGGTGCTCATCTTTGATGCATCCTATTCCGAGTATATTGCCGACCCGGCTCTGCCGCGCACCATCTATGAAATCAAGGGTGCCGAGTACTGTGCTATCGAAATTAATTCTTTTTCCAAGTGGGCCGGTTTTACCGGGGTGAGGTTGGGCTGGTCGATTTTTCCAAAGAATCTCAGCGTGGAAAAAAGCGAACCCGGTGAACCACACCGGTTGTGGCTTAGAAGGCAGACCACCTTTTTTAACGGTGCTTCGAATATAGCTCAACAAGGCGGTCTTGCAGTATTGTCGCCGGAGGGGCAGCAGGAGGTGGCGGAGTTGGTCAGCTATTACATGGAAAACGCCCGGATCATCCGGGAAGGCCTTCAGTCAATCGGCTTGCAGGTTTTCGGTGGTGTCAACGCCCCCTACCTGTGGCTTAAAGCACCCGGGGGCCTTACATCCTGGGCTTTTTTCGACAAGCTGCTCATCGAATCACAAGTAGTCGGCACCCCTGGTTCGGGGTTTGGCCCTTCGGGTGAAGGATTTTTCAGATTAAGTGCCTTTGGCCACCGCGCTGATATTGAAGAAGCCGTCGAAAATATTAAGAAGAAACTGGTTCTCTGAGGTAAAAGCTGTTTTTAAGAGTAAACTGGTAAGTCAGTGCTTAGCCCCTGTAGAACCAGGTTTTATCCGATAATTTACTACTGCCTGCCCGGCTAATGTCAACCCTAAAAATCTTCATCCTTGAGGGACGCAGTAAGGATGTGGCTTTTACTTACATTGCCGCGGAACATTTTTTTTGGGAGGCGACACTTTTGAATGAAAAGAAAATTCCTATTTCTAAGGAACATTTGGACGAATTAACTGTAAAATACCCCACCCCTTTTCATCTCTATGATGAAAAGGCAATTCGTAAAAATGCCCGTGATTTTTACCGGATTTTCTCCTGGATTCCGGGTTTTAAAAATTATTTTTCCGTGAAGGCCTGCCCTAATCCGGCCATTCTTTCTATCCTTCTGGAAGAAGGGATGGGGGTCGACTGCAGTTCGCTGCCTGAACTGTTGCTGGCTGAAAAGGTTGGATTTCGCGGTGAGAATATAGTTTTAACCTCCAACGATACACCGGCCGAAGAATTCATAGCTGCGGCGCGTCTGGAAGCGGTGATCAACCTGGACGACATCTGCCATATTGATCTGCTCGAAAAAAGCGCCGGTATTCCCGAAATGGTCTCCTTTCGTTATAACCCAGGCGATGTTCGCACCGGCAATGTATTAATCGGCCTGCCCCAGGAGGCCAAATATGGGGTAACCAGGGGCCAGGTAGTCGATGCATTTAGAAGGATGAAGGAAAAGGGATCAAAGCGCTTTGGCCTGCATACCATGGTGGCATCCAACGAACTTGAAAGCAGCTATTTTGTCGAGACGGCGCAAATGCTTTTCGAGCTTGCTGTAAAAATTAAGAGGGAAAGCGGCATTTCTATTGAATTGATCAATATGGGCGGTGGTATAGGTATTCCATATCGCCCGGAAGATAAAGCGGTAGATCTTGAGTTTGTTTCGGCAGGTATGCGTGATCTTTACAGCCAGATCATCGTGCCGGCCGGGCTCGATCCGCTTAGAGTGGTCTTTGAGTGTGGTCGCCTGATTACCGGCCCCCACGGTTACCTGGTCAGCAGGGTTCGTCAGGTAGCACATAAATATAAAAATTACGTTGGTTTGGATTCCTGTATGGCCAATCTTATGCGACCCGGCTTATATGGAGCATATCATCATATTACAGTTCCAGGAAAAGAAAACCGGCCTGCAGAAAATATTTACGATGTGACAGGGTCTCTCTGTGAAAACAGTGACAAGTTTGCAATTGACCGCAATCTTCCGGAAATCGAAGCGGGAGATCTGATTGTTATCCATGACACCGGGGCACATGGTTATTCGATGGGTTTTAACTATAACGGTAAACTTCGCTCAGCGGAACTTTTATTGCGAGGTGATGGTTCAGTTCAGATGATCCGCCGGGCTGAAACAATTGATGATTATTTTTCTACTTTACGTTTCCCGGATGCTCCTGTCATTTTTTAAAGCTTTCCTGTGCAGCTTTAAAGCGCAGTAATCAATATTATTTTAAAAACTAATGAGGAGTGTGGTTTCAATGATCAGAAGTGACATCAGGGCTTATATCAATATAGCAGCGCTGGCTCTAGTTATATTATTTAACTTTCTTTCTAATGCTATACCTTTTAATGGATTGACTCAAGCAGATCTTGGCGAATTATACCCGGTATTAATTACCCCGGCCACCTATGTTTTTTCAATTTGGGGTTTAATCTATCTTGCTCTTATTGCTTTCATAATCTACCAGACCCTGCCTAATTTCCGAGAAAACCCGGCGGTAAAAGCGGTCGGTATTTTATTTGCAGTAAGCAGCCTTTTTAATATTCTCTGGCTATTTTTCTGGCACTATCAGCGTATAGGCTGGTCAATGATTATCATGCTTCTGTTACTGGCAACTCTGATTATGGTTTATCTGCGCATTGGTGCGGTAACGACTGAAAAATCGTTTTACGATCGCCTTTTGGTCAAGTATCCATTTAGCCTTTACCTGGGCTGGATTACTGCAGCCACGATTGTTAATTTTAACGTGCTGCTTTACAACATCGGCTGGCTCGGCGTTGGTGCAGGCGGAGTCTTTTTCACCATACTTATGATTGTTATTGCTGCCGTGGTGGCCCTGGCGGTTTTTTACCTGCGTCAGGATTATATTTATACTGCCGTTTTCGTTTGGGCTTTAATCGGGATAGGTGTGCGTCATGGTTCCGATCTGATTTTACTGACAATCGTAGCATGGTTTGCCGCAGCGGCAATTGTGTTCTTTCTTGGTTGGATCACAGCCCGGGGCAGAATCTCTATGAGAAATGGTTAATATATCAGCTGTCATTGTTTAAAGAATGCTTATTATGATTATCGGAACGTCAGGTTATTGTCTCCTGCAGGAGAGGCGGTGTATCAGGGAATATGGAATTTACTAATAAACAGCCCAGCCGGCGTAACGGTCTCATCAGTCTGCTTATAGGGCCGGTATTTATATTAAATTCTTTAATATTTTTCTTTCAGGCTTTAACAAAAAATCTTTTTCCGCCCCTCATAATACCTTTGCGGGAAGCTTTTGTGATTGATAATGCCCAGGCCGGCCTGCTGGTTACCCTTGTCTTTTTCGGTTATGCTCTTGCCCGCTTTCCATCAGGAATTATGGCCGATCAAATTGGCTGCACAAAAACAGTCATCCTGGGTAGTGGAGCAATGGCCATATCCTTTGTTGCAGTTGCAGTTTCCCCAAATTATCCTGTAATGGCTCTCATGACTTTTGTTCTCGGTATAAGCAGCGGCATATATGTTACTGCCGGATATACGTTGGCCGTAATTATAGGATCACGTAAGCGGGCTGCTACGGCTACTGCCGCTTTTGAATCTTTCGGGATTGTAGCTGCAATAATATCACCGATTTTGGTAACAATTTTTGTAATTTTTCTGAACTGGCAGCTTTTATTTGTCTTTTCAGGTTTGCTGCTGGTCCTAGTGACAGCAATTTTTTATCGCTTTCGTGAACGTTCTGTTGGATTCGAAGAGGGATATGCACAGAATAACAAGATGGGAAATAAACGGCTGGATGGCCTGCCGGGGCAAAAGAAATCCAGTGGTAAATTAAAAAGGTTTTTCAGAGATGTGCTGGCTTCATCTGTTATATTTCGAGATCCGCTGATCAGACGATTTATCATTTGGAGTACCCTGGTCGGCGGTTTAGGAGCACTTTCGTGGACAGGAATTAATGCATTTATTCCAACTTTCCTGGTTGAGGAGCGGGGTTACAGTTACGAAGTTGCCAACCGTATGTTTGTTATTGTTGCTTTTGCGGGTTTGGCAGCTAAAATAGGCACCGGCTGGCTAGCTGATCGTTTTGGCAATAATCCAGTTTTGTTTTTTAACCTCGTTTTTAGTGTAGGTCTTTTTATCGCTATGACCCTGATTTTCAGCCACTGGCTAATGCTGCTCACTCTGACATTGCTTGGCGCGGCCTGCCTTAACACAAACACACTGATCAATTCTTATGTTCTTCGTAACATGCCGCCCAAATATCAGGGAGCCGGTTTTGGGCTTTTTAGTACAGCCTATACAGTAATATATAGTTTCGGACCTTACATGACCGGCTTTTTGTCTGAATTATTCAGCCTGAGTAGAGCTATACAGTTAAGCTCTATTGGAGCTGTTGCAGCGGCAGGCTTGATTCTGGCTGCCAATTATTTTGTACCTAAGCGTCTCTTGTCAACCATGGCTTCTACATAGAAGTTCTTAACTTATTTCTATGATCTATTGTTTGGTAGAAAGTTGCATTAGACATCATTCAGGTTCTCCGGGAAGAATGCTGTTTTACAGCTATCTTCATAGAAAGTGAGCAAACTTGAGATGGCCGATTTTGCAACGTACCGAAAGAAGACAGTGAAAATTGCAAAGAGCCAGCACGGTATGGTCTCAACGGCTTCGCATGTCGCCACTGAAGCCGGCGTCCGGATTTTGGAAAAAGGAGGCAATGCGGTTGATGCAGCGGTTGCATCTGCCTTTTGTTTGGGTGTCACAGAGCCGCAGTCATCTGGCCTGGGTGGCCAGAGCATGGTTCTTTTTTACCACGGGTTAAATGGTAATTTTAAGACTATTGCTTTGGATGGATCTTCCAGGGCCCCTTTTGGTATCAACCCCAACAATCTGCCGATCCAACCGTTGAAACTGGGAATAAAGGCAACCACTGTACCTTCCACCCCGGCCACACTTGGTTACTTCCTGGAAACTTACGGAACATTATCTTTAGAAGAAGTAATGAAGCCGTCAATATTGGCAGCAAGAGGAGGCTTCAAGGTTTCTGCTCTGCAGCACAAACTGGTCTCTGCCGATAGCAGCAAGCTTAAAGATAAAACATTGCGTTCTGTTTTTTTTAAAAATGGCAGGCCTCTCAATGCCGGTGATACAGCTTATCAGCCTCAACTGGCAGATTGTTTGGAGAAAATGAGTTCAAAAGGTTGGAGAGATTTCTATATAGGTGAAATCGGTGAGGCCATTATCAAAGATATGAATCAGCGTGGTGGCTTGATATCCCGAGCAGACTTAAGCCAGATCCCGTTACCAATTCATCGGGAAGTTTTATGTGGTACATACCGTGGTTATGAGTTGGCAACTTTCCCTCCTCCGGGTGCAGGGCGTGCATTGGTTCAAATTTTAAACACCATGGAGTATTTGGATCCGGAACTGCTAAATTTGGATTCCCCCCTGGGCACTGTATTACTGGCCATGGCTTTTCGGGCTGCGCTTGTGAAAAGAGAACGTTTTCCCATAGATCCGGCACTTTACCCGCAACTTGCTGACAAATGGATGGTTGACAAAGAAAGCGCTTCACACATTGCTGCCCGCATAAAAGACCTTGTATCCTACCTTGAAAATAAAAAAAACGAACAGGTGCTAATGCCTCCTTCAACTGCCGGCGAAACGACACATCTTTCTGTAGCCGATTCATATGGTAACATTGTAGGCATTACACAATCAATCGAACTTGCTTTCGGGGCCAAAACTATGGCTGCGGAATTAGGCTTTTTTTACAACAACTATATGAGCGCTTTTGATTATAAAAATATGATGCATCCTTGCTATCTTGTCCCCGGAGGACGACCTTATAGCAGTGTAGCTCCAACCCTTCTGTTCCGGAAAAACAAGCAGCCTTTTTTAATGGTTGGCAGTCCGGGCAGCGAGCGTATAGCCACAACCCTTGCCCAGGTTATTATCAGGATAATTGATGGCGGCCAGGATCTGGCAGCGGCGGTAGGGGCCCCACGTTTTCATGCTGGCAGTACGGGCAAAATCATGATTGAAAAAAGAAGTTATAGTCCTGAGCTGGTGGGTGCATTGAACCAGGTAGGTTTTGATGTAAGCAGTTGCGGAGCATACAGCTTTTTTCTGGGTTGTGTACAGGCTTTGGAAGTTCCCGAATCTCCCGACGGAATTTTTATAGGTGTTTCAGATCCCCGACGTGATGGAAGTGCGAGAGGTCCCCGCTACTTGCCACCTTCAAAATTAACCTCCGCCGGGAAAGCCCTAAAATAAAGGGAGGTTAAAGCATATGAAAATCGCCATTGTTTTTAACCGAGACAGCAAGGCGGTTATAAACCTTTTTGGAACCCCAAACCGCGAAAAGTACGGCCTCGAAACAATCAAGATGATTAAAGAAGCCCTGGAAAACGGAGGGCACCAGGTCAAAGCTTTTGAAGGAGACAAAAATGTTATCCATTCCCTGGAAGAATTTATGCCAACGGTGATCTCCGGTGAGCGCCCCGGACTGGTTTTCAATCTGAGCTACGGAATTCAGGGCCGGGCCCGCTATGCTCACATTCCGGGTATTTTGGAAATGCTGGGTATTCCTTACGTGGGTTCCGGTCCGGATACTCATACAGTTGCCCTGGATAAGGTGTTAACCAAGATTGTGCTGCTGCAAAGCGGACTGCCTACGCCAAAATTCACGGTTCTGGATACACCTGAGTTTAAATTGCCACTCGGTGATGGTCTGAACTTTCCACTCATTATTAAACCTAAAGGAGAAGCTGTTTCCTTTGGTTTAAAGATTGTTAAAAGTGATCAGGAACTGCGAGAGGGAGTAAGGGTCATTTACGATATGTATAAGGCACCTACTCTGGTTGAAGAATATATTGAAGGACGCGAGATTAATATTGGGCTGCTGGGCAATAGACCGGTTGAAGTTTTCCCGCCTGTGGAAGTAATATTTAACGAAGGCGAGCGTATTTTCACCTATGAAGATAAACTAATGATCAGCGGACGTAAATTGGAAAAGATTTGCCCGGCACCTCTTGAAGCGAAAATGACACAAAAAATTAAAACTATGGCAAAAAATGCTTTCGAAGCTCTTGGATGTTTTGACAGCGCTCGGGTTGATTTTCGTTTGGATGATAATGGAAATTTGTATGTCCTGGAGGTTAACTCCATGCCCAGCCTTGAGCCAAATGGTTCCTATGTTTTTGCTGCAGCCAGTATGGGGCTTGATTACAGCACCCTGGTTAATCGTCTAATAAAAATTACCAGCCAACGTTACTTTGGGTTTCCCGAAGCTGAAGATCCTTTGAAAATAACCCGGGATGATCCTAAATCAAAAGTATTTGCTTTCCTTACCCAGAACCGGGATAAGATCGAGGAAGAGTTGAAGAATTGGACCAATATAATTAGCTGTACAGCGGATCCGGTAGGGCTGGGAGCTGTAATCAAACGGCTTGAAAGTCAATTATTAAAGATGGGTTTGGAGCCGGTGGAAACATTCACTGACTTTCATTCGGCATGGGTCTGGCAAACGGAAGCCGGTTTTGAAGGAGGCGCGCTCCTATTAGCTTCCGGCGATGTTCCGAGTGATACGGGGGGAAGTTATTCCATCCCTTTCCGGCGTGACCCCGAATGGCTTTACGGTGAGGGTATAGCCTCAAGCCGGGCTGGGATTACCTGTATTGTACAGGCACTCAATGCTTTGCAATCAGCCGGGAGATTACGGGATAATAAAATAGGTGTATTTATTTATACAGATGAAGGTCGGGGGATGCGATACAGCAGTCAACTCCTTCAAAAAGCTGCTTCCCGGGCAGGACATGTAATAGTTTTACAGCCCGGATTTCAGAACGGAAAAGTAGTTGATCAACGCAGGGGATCACGTAAGTTCAGTATCCTGGTTGAAGGTGCTTTTCAGCGTATTGGTGCCCTCCGGTCTACCGGTGACCTGATGAGCTGGTTTTTAAACCGGGCAGACAGGGTGAATACCTTGAGCTGTCCCAAAGAGAAAGTGACTGTTGCTCTGCAGGAAATTCAATCAGAACGTTACAGTGTTCTACTACCCCACAGGATCAGGGCCACAGTTTATGTAACATTCCTGGATGCCCGCCTGGCGGATGAAGCGGAAGCAAGGCTGTATGAACTGTTTGCACCCGACCAAAAAGGGCAGGATGAACCCCAGGTCTATATAGAAAAACTGGAAGAAAGGCCCCCCTTAATTCGTAGCCGGGAAACCTATGATTTAATCACGCAATTGAAAGGAATAAGCGAAGACTGGAAACTGCCTTTTGGCGTTGAGTCCAGCCTGCTTCCTTCGGCGGCCGGAGTAATTCCTGTTGGAATACCGGTAGTTTGCGGCTTTGGACCGGCAAGTCAGGATATGTATACCCCGCATGAATGCATCCACCGAGGCGAATTCATGCAGCGCTTACTACTTTTAACCCTGTTTTTATTGGAGGAGTGAAGGTATATTGCCCGTGGCCTGTCTACCGGTAATTATTTTAGTTCCCCACGGTGGTTTGGAAATACCTTTTGAATTAAGCAGTTATTGCCGGCTTGATCTGCCTGCACTGCTGAAATACAAAAGATAGGGTCCCAACTGCTGCCACCACCACAACCACAATACTTTCAACCTGGTTGATAAGAATGGGAAAAACACTCTTTTTTTTCGCCTTCTTAAACTTGTTCGGCCCGAATTTACTTCTTTGTTTCTTTACCTGCTTCTGGCTAAGCCCTTCCTTTTGTTCTACAGAAAAAAAGTCTAAAATTTCCCGGTCTTTTTGGGCCCACGGTTTCTGAGGCAGTTCATTGCCCTGATTTTTCCCAGGTATTTCGCTATTATGTTCTAACATTTTTGCTTTCCATTGTTTCTAACGAAGTATGCGTTCGCTTGATATAAATAAGACCGCTTAATTCAAAATGACGGTTTTTGTTTTCAGTTTTTCTGGCACTTCGGGCAAAAATAAGTTCCCCGGGTATTAATTTTTATTTTTTTTATCGGACCACAGCACTTTGGACATCTATCATCTGCCCCCCTGTGAGGGATAATATAATCATCGGGTAGTTTTTTTGGGTCTGCCTTCTTATCAATTGCGGTAGTGAGTACTTTTTGGATCTGCTGATATAAATTTTTAATACTATCTTCATCTAAATCGTTGATACTAATTTTAGGATGTATCCCGGATTGAAACAAAATTTCATCGGAGTAGATATTGCCAATTCCTGATATAAGGCCCTGATTCATCAGCGTGGTTTTAACGGATCCCCGCCGGTTTGCTATCAGATTACGGAAGCGCTCATAGGACATTTCCAGCGCATCTTCTCCCACCTCATGTTGCCGCAAATAGTCCTCTTTGTCCTTAACAATCTCAACTTTCCCCAGCATCCTTTGGCTATTATAGGCCAGGTGATAACCGTTATCAAAATGAAATAATAGACGGGTATGCGGAGGCCGATCATCCTTATCCTTATAATATTTGAAATAGCCAGTCATACCGAAATGGAACACAATCCATAAGTTACTATCGAGGCAAGCAAACAAGTGCTTACCATGACGCCTGGTTTCTAAGAAGCGGTGGCCATGGACCCTGCGCCCCAGCCCCTGGGGCGTGGTACCAACAAGTACACGTTCCTTTTCCACTTCTACAGCGGTTATTTTTTTATTCAAGGCCTGTTCGTCCATATACTTTCTAAAAACTTCTACATCTGGTAATTCAGGCATTTTGACCTCTCTGTAAAAACCGGCTTATAAATCCGGGAAACGGCAGTCCCTATGATATACTGCAGGTGTTTAATTCCTATAAAAAGGACAGAGGGTAAGGTGAAAAAAGAAGAAGCAGGATATTTTCTTTTTCTTATACTCTTGGCCGGGTCTATGAATTGGCTTCATTTAACAAACTTTTAAATTCTTGTTCATTGAGTATTTTTACATTGTGTTTATTTGCCTGGTCGAGCTTGTTTCCGGGATTTTCACCGGCTATCACATAGTCTGTTTCTCCGCTTACGCTGGAGACAGCCCGTCCTCCCAGATCTTCCACAGCCTGGCTGGCTTCATCGCGGGTCAATTCATCAAGGCTTCCTGTAAAGACGAACTTTGTTCCTTCCAGTGGA
This sequence comes from Bacillota bacterium, assembly GCA_051748565.1. Classification (GTDB taxonomy): domain Bacteria; phylum Bacillota; class Dethiobacteria; order DTU022; family DTU022; genus SKPH01. Next base: position 15,581 of record JBNJHN010000028.1, read on the forward strand.
AAGGATTTTTCTGTTGTTTGCATCGGCTCAGGCTTAACCCCTGCTTCTTTCAGCCTGTTAATTACTTTCTGGTTTTCTTCCTGCTGGAAGAAATGATGAATGTTTTTGGTTATCCTTGGTCCGATCTCCTGAATATCCAGGAACTCTTGCATAGATGCTTTCTTAAGATCCTGCAGGGAAGAGAATTCACGTGCCAGAATCCTGGCCCCGTGCAGCCCCACATGACGGATGCCAAGCGCATATAAAAATCGGTCGAATCGGACCTTTTTTTCTTCCTGAATAGCGTTGTAGAGGTTTTCCGCCGATTTCTTAGCGAATCCTTCCAGTTCTTTCAAATTCTCAACCGACAGGTAGTACAGATCCGCAATATCATTAACCATATCTCTATCTACCAGTTTTTTTATAATTTTTTCTCCCAACCCAGCAATATTCATGGCGTCCCGGGAAGCAAAATGCAGAATATGACCGATAAGCTGGGCATCACAGGATAAACCGGCAGAGCAAAAGTAGTAGGCCCCTTCCTTGAAGGTATCTGAATTACAGACCGGGCATTGTTCCGGCATCGAGAATTCCTCGCTGCGCTTTTTCCCTGGTTCCTTGATCCTTTCTACTACTTCCGGAATAACGTCTCCGGCCCTGGCTATTCTCACCTTGTCTCCCGGTCGCACATCTTTTTCATGAACTTCATCTTCATTATGCAGGGTGGCCCGGCTTACCGTAACCCCACCTACATCAACCGGCTGCAGCAGGGCCACCGGAGTCAGCATTCCGGTCCGACCAACCTGGACTACAATTTCTTCCAGCCTGGTTACCTCTTTTTTTGGCGGGAATTTCCAGGCCAGAGCCCACCTGGGGCTGCGTTGCCTGGTCCCAAGCTGCTCCTGCAAGGAATAGCTGTCAACCTTAATGACAATTCCATCAACTTCGTAATCTAGTTCATTTCGCTTTTTACTGATCTTTTCCCGGTATTCTTCCACTTCCTGGTAATACTTGCACTTCCGGTTATCTTTATGGGTTTTTAACCCCCATTTTGGGAGCTGTTGGAGGACCTCCCAGTGAGAAGTAAATGTTTCTCCGTCCTCCATCTCGAGAATTTCATAGAAAAATATATCAAGGGGCTTATCCGCCACTTTTTTAGAATTCAGCTGGCGCATGATTCCTGCCGCGGCATTGCGGGGGTTGGCAAAAGGATTTTCACCCCGCTCAATACGGGTTTTATTAATTGCCTGAAAAGCGTCTTTGGGTATGAATATTTCACCGCGCACTGCCAGAAAGCCGGGTGTATCCCGGCTGCCCTCCTTGTGAAGACGTAAAGGCACGGCTCCAATAGTTTTTATATTTTCTGATATATCTTCTCCGGTGCGACCGTCTCCCCGCGTGGCTCCATATTTAAAATGCTTTTTTTCATAGACAATTTCAACGGAAAGTCCATCGAATTTAGGTTCTACCACATAGGTTACTTCATTTCCCCCTGCGTTACGCCGGATAAAATCATCGAAGTCGTGTACTTCTTTTTCTTCCAAAGCTGCATTGAGGCTGAGCATGGTTACGGTATGTTCCACTTTTTTCAGCTTATCGACCGGTGGAGCCCCGACTTTACGGATAGGGGAGGTGTCTGATCCAAATTCGGAAAAGGCTTCCTCCAGCTGCTGCAGTCTTTTAAACAGATTATCATAAGTGGCATCGGATAATTCAGGCTGATTTTTCACGTAATAAAGGTAATTATGGTACTCGATTGCTTCCCGCAGGTCATCAATTTGCTGTGCGGCTTCTTCTTTGGAAAGCTTGTTAATATCCTTAAAGTCGGTTTTGGGGTTGTGTTTGTAGTCCATTATTATTTCCTTCTTAGTTCTTTTTTTAATTTCTTCAAGGAAAGAGTATTAAGTACATCATCTTTTTCCAGCCATCCTCTCCGAGCCTGGCTGATACCGAAACGAATTAAATCCAGGTTTTCTACACTGTGAGCATCGGTGGAAATAACCATCTTGATCCCGATATCTTTCCCTAACTTACAATAAACATCATTTAGATCCAATCGGGCCGGGTCGGAATTGATTTCAAAACAGATATTTCTCTCTGCCGCCGCCTGCATGATTTTTTCCATATCCAGTTCTAGCGGTTCCCTTTTATTAATCATGCGTCCGGACGGATGGCCCAGGATATTCATGTAAGGGTTGTCCATGGCTTTTAGAATCCGCTCTGTTTGCTTTTCCCTGGAAAGGCTTAAATTATAATGAACAGAACAGACAGTCAGGTCCAATTCTTTTAAAATATCATCCGGCAGATCCAGGGATCCGTCTTTTAGAATATCCACTTCAATCGACTTAAGAATCCGGATATCCTTGAATTTATCCTGCAAACTGTCAATCTCTTCCATCTGTTTTCTTAGCCTTTTGATATCCAGGCCCCTGGCAACGCTCACTTTTTTAGAATGATCAGTTATGGCTAAATATTCATAGTCTTTTTTCTGAGCCGCTTCTACCATTTCTTCCAGGCTGTTTCGCCCGTCTGTAGCTTTGGTATGGACATGCAGATCGCCTCGTAGATCATCCGGGGCAATCAATTCCGGAAGTTCCCCCTTTTGCCCCGCTTCAATTTCCCCCCGGTTTTCTCTCAATTCCGGCTGGATATAAGGCAGGTCCAGATTGGCGTATACTTCTTTTTCTGTCCGTCCGGCAATTCGATTGTCCCCCTTGAACAGGCCGTATTCGTTCAGTTTAAATTTTTTATTGACTGCGATTTTTCGGCAGGCAATGTTATGGGCCTTGGAACCGGTAAAATAATGCATGGCCGCTCCGAAGGCAACCTGGGGAACTACACGAAGATCTACTTGAAGACCGGATTTTAAAATGACAGTAGAGCGGGTGTTCCCCTTTGATAAGACTTTGCCCACATCTTCATATGTAATAAAAAGCTCCATAATATTGCATCCGTGTTTACCGGTGGCAAGAATATCAATATCCCCTACAGTTTCTTTTCTTCGGCGGTAACTCCCTACGATCTCCAGGGACTTGACTTTTTTGACCTCTTTCAAATATTCATAATAAGGCTTAATCATTTGATCGGCCACAGACAGGCTGTAGCGTTTTTGTTCACCGTGCCAGCGGTCCAGTTCTTCTAAAATATTCCTTTCGGTAATTTCTCCAAATCCGGATATTTCTTGTATCTTGTGCGTTTCAGCGGCTTCACGAAGGTCATCCGCTGTTTTTACCCCCAGGGTATTAAATATAGCCTTGATTTTTTTTGGACCCATACCCTTCAGCTTCATCAACCTGCTCAATTCTTCGGGTATTTCTTTTTTCAAGTCTTCTAAAAGTGGATGGGTTCCGGTTTCCACAATTGTTTCAACTTTATCGGCTAAGTCCTTACCGATTCCGGAAAGCTCGGATAAGTCTTGATCCTGTTTAACCATGTCAGCGGCAGTTTTTGACAAGTTCTCTATGGTCCGGGCAGCATCCCGGTAGGCCCGGATTCGGAACTGGTTGGCTCCTTTTATTTCCAGGAGATTGGCAATTTTATTAAAAACTTCCGCAATATCTTTATTGTGAACCGGCAAGTATATTTCACTCCATCATTTCCTGTTGCTGTATTGCCTTGCACTGGCATATCCGTCCAGGTTGATAGTTAAGAATATATATTTTTAAGTTTATAATACTATACTTTTTTCCGGCAGGTCAAACTGACTGCAACTACAATTTATTCAAGCTGCATTTCTCGTCGAATTGACAGTAAAGTGCCAATTTGATATAATTATATACATAATATGAAATACTCCTTTGAAATTAATTCCATGGTTATTTTCACTGTTGTTTCCCTCTTGGCTGAAATATAAGGTTAAGCAATTTTGGGATACTATTCATTGTATGCATTGTAGGCCCAAAATGAGGTTTTATTTTATACAGACTTGTTTATTTATTGTTGTAATGCTGTTAAATCATAAAAAAGGGATGATAAGAAGTGAAAATGCTGGTTTGCACAGATGGTTCAGAGCTTAGTCAAAAAGCGGTGGAAAAAGCGGCAAAACTTGCTGCAAACTTCAAAGAGGTTGAAGTATCTGTAATTTATGTTAATGACGTGAAAATTATTCCTATGCATGGTGGTTACGGTGAAAGTGTGCCGCTTGAAATGCAGGTTCAATACGAAACGGAGAAGGATAAAGAAAGGCAAAAAATATTTGAGGACGCTGTTAAAATTTTTAGAAAGTACGACCTCGAACCATCTACAATATTAAAGAAAGGAAACCCAAGCGATACAATTATAAAAGTGGCTTCAGAGGAAAATTTTGATCTTGTTGTATTGGGCAGCAGAGGATTGGGCGGCCTAAAAAAAATAATTCTGGGTAGTGTCAGTAATGCAGTGGCCCAGGAAGCAGAGTGCGATGTTTTAATTGTCAAGCAGCAAGTTTAAATAGCATGAGCAGAGCAGGATGATGTGAAGCTTTTCAAATATTGTCTTGAAAGGAAAGTTATCAGCAGGTTAGCATCAAATTCATTAAAAGGAAGGAGAGTTTTTAAATGACTGTTCTGAAAGTAACTGAATTGGTTGGAGTTTCAAGTGAAAGCTGGGAAGATGCGGTACGTAATGCAGTGCGGGATGCATCCAAAACTATTGATAACATTACCGGTGTAGAGATAACTCATGCCACGGCGAAGGTTAATGATGGTGAATTAACCGAATACAGGGCAGATGTAAAAATTGCCTTCGGTTTAACTGATCGTTAATGTAGAGATTAAATAAGTTGAAAAGCATATTATTTTTGAAAAGTAAGTTTTTACATCAAGAGGAGGTTATTTTTATGTTTAAGCTAAAAGTTTGGTTAGTGTTTCTCCTGGCAGCTTTATTGCTGGGAGTTATATCTGGCTGTGAAGGAGAAGGTTACAGTATAGAAACAGATGAAGAGTTTAAGGAAGCTGTAGATGAAGCGTTAGAAGAAATTTCCAGGGGGGTGAAAACACTTGAAGCCACCTATGATGAAATGTCGGAAGAATTCGCCGATCGTTACAGTAGGGAAGAAATCGAACAGTTCATGAAGACTAGAGCGGAACAAATAGAAGAAGAACTGACAACCCGTACCGAGGCAATAGAACAAAGAATTAGTGAATTGGATGAAGAATTAAATGAAAACCTGAATGAAATGTCAGATATTTCAGATGAAGAAGTGAGACAAGAACTTGAATCAACACTGGAACCACTCCTAAATAGAATTAATGAGCTTGAGGACGAGTTGGAGGAGGAAGTCGATCGCTACCAGCGGATTGAAACGTTGGAAGAATTAGAAAAACAACTTGAAGAGGTGATAGCGCTTATTAATGAAGCTTTATAATTAAGCTGGGCAAGCTAAAGGTTAATTGATGGATAGCTTGTTCAAAACAAAAATTGAAACTAGAGGAAAGATGTAAAAGATTGGCCAGCGCTGGATCTCTTTTATTAATAGTTTCAGCCTGTACTTAAATGTGATTTAAGTGTGAAGCGCTATTTCCAACGAAAACCGCTATTTCTGGTTTTCAACCAAAGAATCACCATATTTATGTTGTTAATTGTCATCGTTATGGGTTTGCGCTTTGAGATTTCTGGTCTCTACAACATGTTAGAAATGGAAACAACCTAAATTTATGCGGAGGGATATTACATGGATGAACAAGAATTATACCGCAAGAAAAAGCAGGCACAGTTGGACGAATGGAAGGCCGAACTTGATAAAATAAAGGGAAGGGCCGAAAAAGCTGATGCCGAAACCAAGTTAAAAGTTGATGAAAAGGCAAAAGAACTCGAAACCAAGATTGAGGAAGGACAGGATAAGCTTAATAAACTTGAAGATGCCAGCGGTGACGCCTGGAAATCTTTGAAAGACGTGATTGATTCCGCCTGGGAGTCTTTAAAAACAGGCTTTGCAGATGCAGCTTCAAAATTTAACAAATAAAACCTGAAAATTCTTACTTGTGCTCGGAAAGTGTTAAGGAGTTTTAAACTATTGTTGATTAAAACTCCTTAACACTTTATCCTTTGCAAAGGTTATTAAAGGTACAGCATTTGGCTGAAGCAGGAACCTTAAAAAGAGCCTGCTTACAACTAACCCGATGATCCAGATCAAATGAGAACTTAAAGGGGTGTATACCATGAAAAATTATATAAAATTCGCTGCCATGATCATCACTTCCACCATAGTCATGACGATTTTTATGTATCTTAATAGTTATGAGTTTGGTCATGTGTATTTTAGTGAAACAAGACTATATATGGGGCTGTTAATGGGGGCGACGATGGCTGTCATAATGTTGAGTTTTATGCTGCATATGTTAACGAATAAACGGCTTAATATGGGAATTGCCATAGTTAGCATTGTCATATTCGTTCTTTCTCTCTTCCTGGTTCGCAGTCAAATTACTGTTGACGATGTTTCCTATATGAAGGCAATGATACCGCATCATTCAATTGCAATTTTAACCAGTGAGCGTTCTAATATTTCTGATCCCCGTGTAAAAGAACTGGCAGAGGAAATAATAGAAGCTCAGCGCAGGGAAATTGAAGAGATGAAAAGCTTAATAGAAGATATTGAAAAAAGCAATTAGGGCAAAGGTGATATTGATTTAATTTTAGTTTAAAAGATATAAGCTAAAGAATAATTCCCCGGGCATTATAAAGCAGCAAAAAGCGTTATTTTCATTTGACTTGGTGCAAGAAAGAGAATTTGGAATTGGTGCATTATGATCTGTCGGGAAAGGCCTTAATAAAGGTCAACTCCCTAACTAGCTAGT
>JBNJHN010000029.1:0-11221 GCA_051748565.1 Bacillota bacterium
CACACTTTTTTTATTCCGATTCAACATTCGGAAAAAAGAACCACTGCCTTTAATAGAATTGCCGACGAACCGTGTAAGGTCGCCGGCAAATGTATCTTCAATTTTTATGATTTCTGCTCCGTAATCACCCATTATCATCGTGCATAGAGGCCCCGGGAGCAGCCTGGTCAGGTCCAAAACCAGGAGGCCATCCAGGGGCTGGTTTTTTTTATTTCCGTCTTTATGCATTACCGGTGAGTATAATGCGGCAGCAAAATTGGACCGATCCGGTCTTCCGCCGCACCCGTCTCTTCCAGTTCCCTGTGATAAGTAGCCAGGTGGTCGAGATTCAGGTTTCCAGGCACAGACATCTCTTTACTCTTTGCTGCAGCATCCCTGCCGGCTCGCCTGCCGAAAACAATAATATCAAGCAGGGAATTGCCCATTAAACGGTTGGTGCCGTGGATGCCACCGGCGGCTTCTCCTGCCACATAGAGATTCTCCACACTGCTGCGGCCGTTTTCATCAATTAACAAGCCGCCATTCTGATAGTGGAGGGTCGGATAAATCAGCATGGGCACTTTTCTTATATCCACATCAAAACGCTGGAACTGCCTCATCATTGCCGGCAGTTGACGTTCCACAGTTCCCTCTCCGTGTATCAATTCTATCAGAGGTGAGTCAAGCCATACGGCGGTGATACCCGTCGGCAGCGGTACTCCCAGGCCACGTTCTTCACATTCGCGGATGATCGCCGATGACTCCACATCTCTCGTCTCCAGGTGATAGACAAATTGTTCACCCTTGATGTTAAGCGGTGTAGCACCTAACCCGCGAGTCTTCTCTGTAACCAGGAGCCCCAGCAGCTGCGGCGGATATGCTCCACCAGTCGGGTGATACTGAATCGAGTCGGCATATATTGTTTTTGCTCCCGCCCTGTAGCCCATAACCAGGCCGTCGGCTGTAGCTCCGTAGTGGTTGCTGGTCGGAAAGCCGCGGTAGTGCAGTCTTCCCGAGCCTCCAGTCGCCATAATAACCGTCTTGGCCCTGGCAACCTGGTACTGTTCGGTCTCCAGGTTATAGAGAACCGCTCCGGCAGCGCGGCCCTCATCATCAAGGATCACATCAACTGCAGGGCTGAATTCAATCACGGTAATTTCTTTATTGATCACTTCATCTCTTAAGGTCCTCATGATTTCAGCGCCGGTGTAGTCGCGGGCGGCATGCATCCGTTTGCGCGAAGTCCCCCCACCGTGAATAGTAATCATCGTGCCGTCTTCTTTTTTGTCAAACATAGCTCCCATGTCTTCGAGCCACTTAATTACCAGTGGTGCATCCATAACCAGCGCCCTGGCCAGCTCGGGCACATTCTCGAGGCGGCCGCCGCCCACTACATCCAGGTAATGAATGGCAGGGGTATCGTTTTCCTTATCAGCAGCCTGGATACCGCCCTGCGCCATCATTGTGTTGGCATCGCCGAAGCGCAGCTTTGTCGCAATCAGCACATCAGCTCCGGCGGCATGGGCGTCAAGCGCCGCTGAAGCCCCCGCTCCACCACCGCCGATAATCAAGACATCAACATCATAGTCGGGCTCTGCACCGAGGTCGATATCAACATTGCGGAGGCGGCTCCAGGATTCAAAAACATCGGCCATTTCGGTAGGCATACGAGCGCCTTTGTTCACACCAACTTTTAATTCCCTGAACCCGTCTTCGATATAGTCGGGGTGAAATTTTTCTAAAACATCACGCCGCTCCTCCTGAGACATTCGCGGAAAATTAACGCCGACCCGGGAGGCCCTGGTTTCTTCTACTTTCTTCATTAACTCCAGCAACTGTGGTGTGTAAGCCAACTTAACTGCTCCTCCTCTCCAGGTCTACTTCTCAATTTCACGGTTATTATAGAGTTCCTGCAATTTTTCATTATCCGCTGCAACCAGTTCATCAATTTCGGCATCCAGTTTGCCTTCTTCAATCGCCTTTGCCCTTTCTTCAAGAAAAGCATCAGGCTTGGCAATATAGCGGCCGTAGAGACGGCGGGCAGTAAGAGCGGCATTATAATGAACTATATTGGCCGGGCAGCGGGAAACGCACAGACCGCACATCAGGCAGTCGAAAGAAATATCGGCTGCCTTTTCAAAATCGCCGCGCTGGATATAGGCGATATACTGCATGACATCGATATCCTGCGGACAAACCTTGGTACATGAACTGCAGCCCAGGCAGCGGTAAACTTCCGGGTACAGCTGGGCAAAATGAGCCATGGAAGGCTTGATATCTTCCAGGTTGAAATTTGCTTTCCGGCCCGGAAAAAATGGAATCTGGGCCAGGTACATACCATCTTCGACCTTGGTCTGGCAGGCCAGGCCGACTTTTAATTCATAATCCCCGGCCATTCTGTAAACAGTGGCACAGGCTCCGCAAAAACCGGCCCGGCAGCCACAACCCCGCACAAGCTGGTATCCGGCATATTCCATTGCATCAATAATTGTAAGCGTTTCAGGCACGGTGTAACGCTTACCCATGATATAAATGTCAACCATCTCTATTTTGTCTGTCATGTTATCCTCCTTCTTACTCGGCCGGAGCCTCGGGAATAAAGCCCTTATCCATCGCCAGCTTGGTATAGTCCTGGGCTCGTTTGATCGTTTCTTCAGCTTTTTTGTATATCTCTTCGCGGCTCATCTCTATTCTTGCCAATCCCTCTTCAATCGCCTTCATCGCTGTCGCTGTAGCCACACGGGGAAAAACTTCCCACATATCCATCGTCGGCAGGATCTTTTCCGGGTTCATGCCACCGTCAGGTGCGCAGGCCGCCAGTTCCTCTGCTGCCGCTATGCACATCGTATCAGAAATACCGGTCGCCTGAACATCCAGAACACCACGGAAAATTGCCGGAAATCCCAACGAGTTATTAACCTGGTTTGGAAAGTCTGAACGGCCGGTTGAAACTATCTTTGCTCCGGCTTCCTGGGCCTCCCAGGGCCATATTTCCGGAATCGGATTGGCACAGGCAAAAACAATTGAATCTTCTGCCATACTCTGCACCCATTCTTTTTTAACCGTATCGGGACCGGGTTTTGAAAGCCCTATTAAAACATCGGCCCCCTTGCAGGCATCGGCTGCATCGGTGGTCAAACCATCGCCATTGGTAATTTGGGCCAGTTCCCACTTGACGGGATGCTGTTCCTTAAGCTCGGTGCGCCCTTTGTGCAGGATGCCCTTGCTATCAATCATAATCACGTTTTTAGGATCCGCACCGGCTGCAATAAGCAGTCGGATTGTGCAGATATTGGCTGCTCCGGCACCCAGCATAACAATTTTTGCATCGCCCATTTTTTTATTGACAATCTTCAGGGCATTAATCAAGCCGGCCAGGGTAACCAGGGCAGTTCCCTGCTGGTCATCATGCCAGACCGGTATGTGACATTCTTCTCTGAGTCGATCCAAAACATAGAAACATTTGGGACTGGCAATATCCTCAAGGTTAATCCCACCGAAACATGGCTGCATCAGTTTTACAAATTTAATCAGTTCATCTGCATCCTTCGTGTCGACACAAACAGGAAAAGCATCGACCCCGCCCAGGTATTTAAATAGCAGTGCCTTGCCCTCCATGACAGGCATACTGGCCTCGGGGCCTATATCGCCCAGGCCCAGCACCCTGGTGCCATCTGAAACCACGGCCAGAAAATTACCTTTATTGGTATGCTCATAAACCAGTTCTTTATTATCGGCTATTGCCCTGCATGGTTCGGCAACGCCCGGAGTATACCAGATTGCAAAATCTTCGATTCCCCGCACACAGCACTTTAAAGTTGTTTCCATTTTACCCTTATAAAAGGGGTGCAAACGCATTGCATCCTGAGCCGGCTTCTTCGCCTTGGCCAGTAATTCATCCTTGTTCATGGTCATTATCAAATCCCCGCTTTCCTATTAAATTATTAAGCATATATGGAGGTCGTTTTGGCCTGAGCTATAAAGCACAAATTCCCGGTTCCCGCCTACTGACCTCTGCCTAGCTACCTTGCATACTCCCTGGCGCCTTCTGCATAGAGATCTTTCCCATAAGCATCGTTAATAACCGTTGCCGGAAAATCTTCCACTTCCAAACGGTGAATCGCTTCAGCGCCCAGTTCCGGGTAGGCAACCACTTCACTTTTTTTGATTTTCTTCGATAATAAAGCACCGGCACCGCCAACCGCCGCCAGGTATAGCCCTTTGTGTTTCTGCAGGGCATCCTTAACAGCCTGATTGCGTAAGCCTTTTCCAATACAGGCTTTCATACCCTGCTCCAGCATACGCGGTGTATAAGCATCCATCCGCCCGCTGGTTGTAGGGCCGGCCGACCCGATGGCCTGACCAGGCTTGGCCGGGGTTGGTCCTACATAATATATAAATTGTCCCTTCAGATCTATGGGCAATGGTTCTCCTTTATCCATTAATTCAACCAGTTTCTTATGTGCTGCGTCGCGGGCAGTATAAATAACCCCGTTTATGAGGACATTGTCGCCGGCTTTCAATGACATAACAACTTCATCTGTCAATGGGGCCTGAATTTTTTTCGGTTCCATAACAGCCTGCCTCCTTTCTCTCGTAAAAATTAAATAATCCGTTCCAGATGCCTGCAGGCATGGCAGTTGATATTTACAGCCGCAGCCATACTGGCAATATGGGATGGGAAGGTTTCGATGTGAACTGCAAGGGCAAAGGTCCTTCCGCCAAAACCCTGGGGTCCGACTCCGAGATCATTAATCTTATTCAGAATAGTTTTTTCCAGTTCGGCAAATTTTGCATCGGGATTGGGCTCTCCGACTGGACGGAATAAAGCTTTCTTCGCCTGTACCGCTACCCTGTCAAAGGTTCCGCCTATGCCTACTCCTACTACAATAGGCGGGCAGGGGTTCGGTCCTGCTGCTTTAACATGATTTACAACAAAATCGATTAATCCCGCCTCGCCATCCGATGGTTTCAGCATTTTTACCGCACTCATATTTTCGCTGCCGCCACCCTTCGGGGCAAATGAAATTTTTACATTGTCTCCGGGAACAATATCGGTATAGATCACTGCCGGGGTATTATCCTTGGTATTAACCCGATCGTATAACGGATCGGTAACAATAGACTTGCGCAAATACCCCTCCTCATAACCTCTTTTAACACCGGCATTAATAGCTTCTTCCAGTGATCCGCCGGTTAAATGAACTTCCTGGCCCCATTCAATAAAAAAAACAGCAAATCCTGTATCCTGGCAGATAGGGATTTGCTCATTCCGGGCTATTTCCACATTCTCGATAAGCTGTTTCAATACCTCTTTACCTGTCGGCGATTCTTCTTTTTCCAGGGAATCTTTTAAAGCATTAAAAACGTCATCCCCCAGATAGATGTTTGCATCCTGACACATCTCGGCCACATGTTCGGAAATAATTGACGCGGCAAGTTCCCGCAAAACCAAACACCTCCCTAATGATCTTAATTGTTGAGCTTAGCGCACACTCGCTCTTATTTATTTTTCTGCTTCTGATTTTAAATTCCTGCTATCTATTATAAAATTTATTATAATTCTAAAATTTATTATAATCTTCCCGGATATGACCGACAAATTGTACAAATTAACTCTTTAATTGACCATGCTTAATTTATATTCCAACATTCGTGACCCTTTCGGAAAGATAGTTATATATCAATAGCATTCAGAAGTGTCAACCCTCTCCATCAAGCACTCCCATTCGTGGTCTACTTCCTCCTGCAGGGCTTTTATCCTTAAATCATCCATCTGCTTGAAGCGGCGCTGACGGCTGAGATACTCGGTAAGCGGTGCCCGCGTTAATTCCGGCATCCAGGTCATCTCCCATGATACACCGTTTCTTATTTCATACAGTGGGAAAAAACCGGTATTTACCGCCAGCCTGGAAAGCTCTATAGTTTCGGATGATTCTGTACCCCAGCCCGGAGGACAGGGTGATAAAATATGAATGAATCGGAAGCCGCTGATTCCCTGCGCTTTTTTTAGTTTATTTTCCATATCTTCCGGAAAAGCTACTGTCGCGGTAGCCGCATAAGGTATACCATGCGCCGCCATAATCTGCATAATATCTTTTTTCTGTCCTGTTTTAAAAAGCGGATAGGGGGCCGTTGCAGTCCTCGCACCAAATGGCGTGGCTGAACTGGTCTGCATACCGGTATTCATGTATGCTTCATTATCATAGCAAACGAAAATATAGTCTTCGTTGCGCTGGGCCGCTCCTGACAATGCCTGGAGGCCGATATCAAAGGTTCCACCGTCTCCCGCCAGCACAACTACCGTTGTATTATGTTTACCTTTTGCATTGAGGCCGCGTTTAACCCCGCTGCCAACTGAACCGGCACTGGGAAACGGGCAGTGCAGGATCGGACATTTAAGCGCGGTCAGAGGCGGCATCCCGGAAATAATGCTCCAGCACGATGCTGTCAGTACCACGACAAGATTTGGGCCCAGGGCGCGGGTAAGATAGCGGACCGCGAGTGCCGCTCCACATCCGGGACAGGCATTATGACCGGAATACAGCATTTCTGATTCACGGTTTAACTCTTCAAGTTTCATAGCAAATCAACCCCCCACTTTTCATCAACACGATTTTCCAAAGGTCCGGAAACCAGAATATTTTCAAGCATTGGGAGAGTAAGATCAACACCTCCGGCTAGAATCATATCATGGACAACCGGAGGTTTTTCCATCCCATATAAGGCCGCCCGCAGTTCCTGGGCGAAGATTCCTCCCATCCCTGTGGAACAGTTACGATCAACAACTATAACTTTTTCAATATCATGAGCTTCAATAACACTGCAAAGCGCTTCAGCCGGGAAGGGCCGGAACATGCGCAGCTGAATCAATCCTGCATTATCCAGTTGGGGCAGTGACCATCTGACTGTTTCGGAAGTACTGCCGGCTGCCAGGAATACAGTTTTCGCTCCGGTCGGAATCACAGAATCTATCGGCTTATAACTGCGTCCGAATATTTCTTCAAAACGCTTATTAATATCTTCAAAAACTGCCGGTGCCCGCAGCATTGATTCATGCCGGTTTTTGACCAAAAGCAGCTGATTTTCGCCTGTAGTCAGGGCATGCATGTTTCCGGGAGTTCCGGGCTTAACCTGGGCCTGAAAAACCGGTGCCCCGATAAAATTACGCACATCTTCTTTTTCCGCCACATCAACCGCTTCGTAAGTATGTGAAATATAGAAACCGTCAAAAACTACCAGGCATGGTAAAAGCAGTTCTTCGCTGAGGGCATAAGCCTGGATAACCGTGTCAAATACCTCCTGGGCATTCGAACAGTAAATCTGCATCCAGCCGGTGTCGCGCTGGCTGAGGCTGTCGCCCTGGTCAGGATCGAGGCTCCAGGGCGCGCCAATCGTCCTGTTCACGTTGACCATGACAATCGGAACACGTGCTCCACTGCACCAGTGGATTATTTCATGCATATAAGCCAACCCGTGTGAAGCAGTGGCAGTAAAAACCCTTGCTCCTGAGGCTGAAGCCCCATAACAGCTTGCCAGGGCGGCATATTCTGATTCCACGCTGACAAACTCCCCGCCAAGTTCCCCTTTGGCGTCAAAATTTGCCAGGGTTTCAACGATTGCCGTCTGGGGAGTAATCGGGTAAGCAGCCACAAATTCAACCCCAACACGCTGAACTGCTATGGCGGCAGCCTGGCTTCCGCTGATTAACTCGAAAGACATGATTACCTGCCTCCTTCCATTATCATGGCCTGGGCCGGACATTCTTTCACACAAATACCGCAGCCCTTGCAATAGTCCAGGTTAATCTGATAGCGGTTGTCCACTAGATCAACAGCCATATCGGGGCAGAAAATATAGCAGATTCCACAGGAATTACAGGTTCCACAACCCAAACACCGTTCGGCCTCTTCATTCGGATTTGCCTGTTTTTGCTGCAGACTGAGATTTATCTTCGCCTCCAGGTTTAACTCTTCAAAAGAGACCGGCTCTTCCGCAGGCAGCATTAAATCAGGTTCAGGCAGACCGGTATTACGGGCAATGATTGTCATAGCGGCAATTCGGCCCGCCCTGATTGCTTCAGGTACAGTGGCCGGGCCGCTGACCAGATCGCCTCCGGCAAAAAATGTGACCTCTTTTTCCAATTCCCCAAACACCGAAAGATCGATTTCCTGGCCCAGTGCCATAATAACAGTGCCGCATTTTTCTTTGAAAGAACGACTCTGATCAACAGTTAATCCTTCTCTGCTGGTTTTGCAGTGGTCAAATATAACCGTTTTCAGATGATCGCTTTCCTTTTCTATTTGTCGCGGCATGGCATTAAATACAAGTTCGACCCCTTCATGTTCGGCAGCTTCAATCTCTGCCTGGTTTGCCGGCATTTCAAACCGGCTGCGACGGTAAATTAACTTAACATGGTTTACACCATTCATGCGCAGTGCGCTGCGGGCGCTGTCCAGAGCAGCATTGCCTCCTCCGATAACTATAACCGGGTCCTTAACTGCCGGCGGCTCTCCGCTGTTGACCAGGCTTAAAAAATCAAGGGCATTCCAAACTTCACTGTAATCTTCACCGGGAATCTTGGCTTTACGCGCTTTCCATGCGCCGGGTGCCAGGAATAGATTCCCAAACTCTTCGTAAAGCTCTGATATCTGTATATCCGTACCGATATTGCAACCGTTGATAAACTTAATTCCTTCTTCTTTCAGGATATCAATCTCTTTATTTAATATTCTCCTCGGCAGACGGTACTCGGGAATCCCTAAGGCAAACATGCCCCCGATCACCTTTTCACGTTCGAAAACAGTAACCTTGTGACCGGCTTCATTTAGATAATAAGCACAGCTGAGTCCGGCCGGTCCGGAGCCGACAACAGCGGCTTTGCCGCTGATTTCCTTCAGCTTATTCTGTCGTTTATAATTACTGAGCCGCCATTCACCGATCGCCCGTTCCACTGCATCAATCTCAATAGACTGGTCAAGCTGGCCCCGGTTGCAATTTTCGGTGCAGGGATGAAAACAGACGTGACCGGTAAGGGCTGGAAAAGGGTTATAACGACTGACTATCTGCCAGGCCTCTTCCCATCTGCCATCTTTAACAGCTTCCAGCCAAACTGGTATTTCACCGTCCAGCAGACAACCCTGGCGGCATGGAGACAGTCTGCTGCCTTTTTCCGGAGTCAGAAAACGCCACTCCCCTGTTTTATTGGCAGAACTGGGCTCTTTCCCGCATGAAAAGCAGATCTCGTCTTTAATCAGTTCAGGTAACAAGCCGTTCCACCTCCTTTACACTTTCATAGCCTTCGGCTGCAGCACTTAAGTTAGCCTCGACACTGACCGAAACCCTTTTTTTAATCGATATATCCAGGTTTTCCAGTGAAGCCAGTCCGCTGATCCGGCTCATGGCTCCCAGCATAACAGTATTTACCATCGGGAAACTGCCGATTGCAAGTTTATGTTTCCACGCTATTTCCGTTGCATCCACTTTCATTATTTTAAACCGGTTAACGGGAGTCAGCATTTCTGTCATCTTATCTTCCCAGCCTTCTTTCCCGTTTATGAGCATGGTCCCCTCTTCTTTAAGACCTGCAATCAGGGTGCTTCCGGTAATTGTAGAATCAAAGACAACCACATAATCCGGCTGGTAAATCCGGCTGCGCGGCATCAGGCGTTCTTTACTGACCCGGATAAAGGCTGTTACAGGGGCCCCGCGTCTTTCAGCTCCGAACAGTGAGAATGCCCGGGCATAATAACCTTCAAGAAAAACTGCTTCAGCAAATATTGAAGCCGCAACCACTATCCCCTGCCCGCCTCGTCCATGTAATCTGAATTCGAGCATCTGGTTCAAAACCACAACTCCTTTCCTGCAACATTATGCAAATTGTAATTGTTTGCCTGCAAAATATTGCACGTATTTATGAACCCAAATTGAGTTAATTAAGTTTCTCTCTCAGTTTTTCTTCGGCAAAAAGATCTGCCACCTCATGGGGCAATAAATTTTGTACCCGGGAACGTCTGAAAATCTCTTTCAGTCGGCCTTCTATACGACTGATGATACCTTTGATTTCTGAGTGATTTTTATTCCCCTGCCTGCTGTACTCAACAAAAATAATTCCACCGGCATTAATAATGTAATCCGGAGCATAAAGTATTCCCCGTTCTTTTAATGCTGTTCCGTACTTATCTTCCTTTAAAACATTGTTGGCAGCTCCGGCAACAATACGGCAATTCAGCAGGTCAATGCTTTCGCTGTTTATAACACCGCCGCCGCCGCATGGTGTAAAAATATCGCATTCCTGCATCATTATCTCCCCGGGTGATACAACCCGGGCATTCCAGAGTTCAGCCGCCTTTTTCGCTTTTTCAGCGTCAAGATCGGCAACAATAAGCCTTGCGCCTTCGGAAGCAAGATGCCCGCATAAAGCATGACCGACACTGCCGATCCCCTGAACAGCTATAGTCAGGTTTTTCAGGTCCGAGGATCCGAAAACTTCTTCCGCACAGGCTTTGATTCCTTTCCAGGTTCCATAAGCTGTGAACGGTGAAGGGCTGCCTAAAGCTGAACCACCAACAACATATCCGGTTTCCATGCGTATACAATCCAGGTCATATTCCTCTGTCCCCATATCGGCAGCTGTTATAAATCTTCCATTCATCCTCTCAACAAAACGGCCATAAGCCCTGAACAGCGCCTCGTTTTTATCACGGCAGGGGTCACCGATTATAACTCCCTTTCCTCCCCCGAGAGGCAGTTCAGCTGCAGCAGACTTGTAACTCATCCCGCGGGCCAGGCACATAACATCATCAACAGCAGCCTCTTCATTCGGGTAAGGCCACATTCTTGTTCCTCCCAGCGCAGGGCCGCGTACCGTACTGTGTATGGCAATCGCCGCCTTTAATCCAGTCTCAGCATCATGAACAAGGACCACCTCCTCAAATCCCTGTTCTGCCATCCTGCCCAGGTAACCGGACATAAGCATCCCTCCCGGCAAATAATAATTACTGGTTATTTATTTACGCAATTACTGTACCATGTTCCTGTAAGTTTTGGATTTCAACTTTTTTGGAAGACGGCTTATTCTAATAATTACAGGCTTGATAAGAAGGAATTAATTTGAAAGATTTGACCGTAAGCCTGGAATGAACGTAAAGCGAGCAGCTAGAAGTGGCGGCGAGGCAAAGCCCTGCACAGGCCGGACTGCAGCATGCAGTCCGCCGAACTCCAGCGCAGGCGAATGGTGAGG
>JBNJHN010000029.1:11321-22298 GCA_051748565.1 Bacillota bacterium
ATGCAGTCCGCCGAACTCCAGCGCAGACGAATGGTGAGGGAAGCATTAATTATATAAGCTTATGCCGATGAAGTTTATTGTAGAGGTTGCGAATCGAAATATTGAGCTGCCTGGCAGCCTCGGCCTTGTTTCCCCCAGCTTCCCGAAGAACCCTGACAAGAACATTTTTTTCCCAGTCGTGGTGCAGATCTTTCAGAGTCCCCTCTAAATAAGCCGATTCCGACTCAATTTCTTTTTCAGTATTAACAATAAAAGGCATTACCAGGTGTTTTTCTTCAATTACATGCTCGTCCCGATCAAGATTAATCAGGGCCCGGGTAATAACATTCTGCAGTTCGCGCATATTCCCGGGCCAATCATACTCTTTGAGACGGCGATAAACTGCAGGGGTTATCTCAGCAACAGTACGTCCATAATCCAGGGCATAACGAGATAAAAAATGGGATACCAGGAGCGGAATGTCGCTTTTTATTTCTCTCAGTGGGGGCATTTCAATAGGAAAAACATTCAGACGGTAGTAGAGGTCTTTCCTGAACAATTCCTGATCAATCATTTTTTCAAGATCTGCATTTGTTGCAGCAATAACCCGTACATCAACACCGCGGGTACGTGATTCGCCAACCCTGATTATTTCTCCTTCCTGGATTGCCCGTAAAAGCCTGGCCTGAGCCTCCAAACTCATAGCGCCAATTTCATCCAGAAAAAGAGTTCCGCTGTCAGCTTCTTCAAAATAGCCTTTTCGCCCGCCCTTTTTTGCTCCGGTAAAAGCACCGTCAGCATAACCAAAGAGCTCACTCTCGAGCAGCGTATCTGTTAATGAAGCACAGTTTACCCTGATGAAAGGTTTATCTGATCTTTCACTGTCATGGTGGATGGCATGAGCAAATAACTCTTTCCCTGTACCACATTCACCACGCAGCAAAACGCAGGCCGGTGTGGCTGCAGCCTGTCTGGCTCTATCGATCGCTTCCCTGATCGGATTGCTGTTTCCAATGATGTCATCAAAACTGAATCGTGATTCCAGCTTTCTGATCAACCTGCGGGTCCGCTCAAGTTCCTCCATCACCCGTCGCAGCTCAGATATATCATGAATAACACCTACACTGCCTTTTAGTTCACCGTTTATAATCAGGGGAGCGCAACTGACGATCACTTCCCGCCGAAAAGGTCCGACCTTCATACGTACACCTTTAATCGGTTTCCCTGTCTGTAAAACACGCATATGCACACTTTCGCCTTCGGCAATATCAACTGTGGCCGGTTTATTTAATACCTGCTCCCTGGTCATGCCTGTGATACGGGTATAAGCACGGTTGATCATGATTCCGATTCCATTTTCATCAACCACGGAAACAGCATCTGATAACGAATCTATAACAGTTTGCAGTAAAAGTTTACTTTCATCTTCGCCCGCCAGAGATAATGCCCGGTCTTTTGCCATTTCCGCTTAACCTCCGCTTCCAAATTGCAAAATAATGTGAACAAGGCCTTTAAATCAATTCTTTGAAGCTTGCTTCAGCAATTATCTTTACACCCAGGTCACGAGCTTTATCAAGCTTGCTTCCCGGCTCGTCGCCAACTACAAGGTAATCGGTCTTCCTGCTGACCGAGGAACTGACCCTGCCCCCGTTTTCTTCTACCAGTGCAGCTGCTTCATCACGGGTGAAATCCTGCAGCGAACCGCTGAAAACAAAAACCTTGCCTGCCAGCCCTGTTTGTTCCTTATTAACAGTAGGTTCGGTAAAGTTAACCCCTGCCTGTTTTAACTTTTCAAGGACAGGCCCGGTATCCGCAATCTTAAAAAACTTGACTACCGCTTCACCGATCTTCGGCCCGATTTCTTCAACTTCAACCAGCTCATCTTCTTTGGCTTCTCGGAGCCGGTCCAGGGTTCCAAATCGTTCGGCCAGTAAACGGGCCGCTTTTTCACCTACAAATCGGATTCCAAGGCCGAAAAGCAATCGTCGCAATGGATTGCCCTTGCTTTTGTCAACCGCCCTGACCAGGTTTTCGGCAGACTTCTCAGCAATACGCGGCAAGAAAGTAAGCTGTTCAACTGTTAAATAATAGAGGTCACCCACATCCCTGACCAGTTCGCTGTTATATAGCTGTTCAGCCATTGCCGGACCCATTCCTTCAATATCCATCGCCCGCCGCGATGCAAAATGAACCAGTTTTTCTACCAGCTGGGCCGGGCATGAAGGGTTCAGACAGCGACGGGCGGCTTCCCCGCTCAAGCGCACTGTCTTTGAATCACAGGAAGGACAGTTCCGGGGCATATTAAATTTACTTTCATCCCCGGTACGTTTTTCTTTAACAACTTTGAGCACTTCGGGAATAATTTCTCCCGCTTTTCGCACCACTACAATATCGCCGATCATGATCTCTTTTTCTGCAATTAAATCTTCATTATGCAGGCTGGCCCGCTGGACGGTCGTTCCACTCAGGGCAATCGGTTCCAGGATCGCCACCGGCGTAATTGCCCCCGTCCTCCCAATGTTAACCCTGATATCTAAAACCCTGGTCATCTTTTCTTCGGGCGGGTATTTATATGCGATTGCCCAGCGAGGGCTTCTGGCAGTGCTGCCAAGTGTCTTCTGCAGCTCAAGATCATTTACCTTAACTACTACACCGTCAATTTCGTAAGGCAGGTCCGGCTTTTCATCCTGCCACCCGAGGCAGTACTGCCATACTTCTTTCAAACCACTGCAAATCCTGCGGTGTGGATTGACCGGCAGCTGTATTCGCTCCAGAAAATCGAGTAAATCTGACTGATAATTAAGATCAAGACTATGATCGCCAAGGCCATAAAGAAAGATACGCAGGGGCCGCTTTGCAGTCAGGCGGGGATCCAGCTGGCGCAGGGAACCGGCAGCGGCATTACGGGGATTGGCAAAAACGAGCAGCCCTTCTTCCTCACGACGCTGGTTAAGTTTTTGAAAATCATTGCGATTTATGAATACTTCACCTCTTGCCTCCAGGGTCAGCGGTTCGGGAAGACGCAGGGCGATCTGCCGGATCGTACGCAGGTTTTGAGTAATATCCTCTCCGGTGTAACCATCGCCACGAGTAGAACCGCGTCTGAAAACACCGTCTTCATACTGCAGAGATACAGCCAGACCATCGATTTTCAGCTCACAGAAATAATCAACATTCTCTAAACCGCTCAATTTGCGGACCCTGGCATCAAAGTCAGCCAATTCTTCCTCGTTAAATGCATTGTCCAGGCCAAGCATTGGTATTTTATGCTCAAGAGATTTAAAGGCTTCCAGTGGTTTCGCACCGATTCTGCGTGTTGGTGAATCGGGATCCTGCAGCTCAGGAAATGCTTCTTCCAGATCCTGCAGTTCCCGCATCAGCTGATCAAACTTCCGGTCATCAATTAATGGTTGATCAAGGACATGATAATAATAGTTGTGGTTATCTATTTCGCGGCGCAGTGAAAGCACCTTCTCTTTCGCTTTATCAAGTTCGGTTTGTGCCATCTTATCTCCCCACCTATATTATGCCATTTTAAAGTGAGCCTCACAACGTTCAGGGACTACAGTTTTCCGTGGTTTTTTTTCCGGCCATCCTGACACTTGTATCGATTAGCTGGATCCATGCCAGGCCTACAGTCAGATACAAAAAGAGAAATCCAGAGTTATGCAAAGCGGGGGAAACATACGCTTTGCTTAACAAGAGCAGGAAGAATCCTGTCAGCACTGTAAAGAACTGGAAACGGGAAAAAGGGCTTGGTTTGAAATTTGCCGCACCCATCGTTATTGTCAGAATCCTTTTTTCTTTTATTTCCTCCGAAATAGCCGCAGCGCGAATCCTGTCGACAATAATAATTCCAGCCTGGGGTATAACAATTAAAACTATAATTACCACCGGAAGCAACCCGCTGATTAAAGCCAGGATCCCGGCCCAGCCGCCTAACAGCCAGTCAACAGCATGATCAAAATAAGCCCCCCGGCGAGAGACCAGGTTCCTGGCCCTGGCCAGGATCCCATCAAAACAATCGGTCAGGGCGGCTATGATCAGGGTCGCCAACTGTATCTGCAGTGAAACTCCGGATATATACATAACAACTGCAGCAAAAACCAGAATAGCTCGCAGTGCAGTTAAGTGATTCGGTTTTACACGGGGTGGGATTAAAAATAAGACAAGCGGGCCAAGATAACGGTCCCTCAGGGATTCTTCGGCTCTTGAAATCCAATCTCCAAGCCAAATCATATGACAGACCTCCCACTGACTAATTCTTGGTTATCCTCTTTAATCCTTTATTTATGACCCTGGCCCGGCCTGCAGATCCATTACTGTTACCCGGGGATATTTCGATGCAGCCCTTGACAATGCTTTAGATTACAGTATACTTGAAAATGAATACATAACGACCGGTCGGTTTAATGGAGAAAAATGAACAATACCCGGCGCAGCACCCAGACCCGAAATGCTATTCTGAATGCAGCCACCAGCTGCTTCAGCGCTTACGGTTATGACGCCACCGGCGTCGCCGAAATTTGCGACAGGGCAATGGTCAGTAAAGGCGCTTTTTACTATCACTTCGAAAGCAAAGAAGCGGTCTTTTTAGAATTGATCGACGCCTGGTTAAATAACCTGGAACAAACTCTGAAATCAGTAATAACTTGTGCCCAAACTGTTCCTGCGGGTTTGCTCGAAATGTCCGACAATATCCAACCGGTGATCGAAAATAATCCCGAAATTATGGGCTTGTTCCTCGAGCTCTGGACCCACGCCAGCCGTAATGAAAAAGTTCGTTCTGCAACCATTGCCCCCTACCATCGCTACCAGGAAATATTTACTGAATTGATCCAACGCGGTATTGCCGAAGGGTCTTTCAAGCCGGTCGAGCCTGCAACGGCCGGTCAACTTTTATTATCACTCTTCAGCGGGTTTTTTCTCCAGGCTGCTCTGGATCCTAACGGTGTTAACTGGGGCCTGACTATACATGAAAGTTTAAATATACTTCTTAACGGATTAAGAGAGGATTGATTAATATGATTCTTGTTACCGGTGCTACCGGGCATCTTGGTAATGTGCTTGTACGAGAGTTGATCTCTTCCGGTGAAAAGATCAGGGCTCTGGTTCCCCCCGGGGATGCTCTTCTTTCCCTACAGGGAATGCCTGTCGAAATAATTTTCGGTAACATCCTCAATCGGGATCAGCTAAAAAAAGCCATGCACGAAGTTAAAACTGTATTTAATCTTGCCGGAGTAATCGCCATCAGGCCGGGGATGGAAGATATCATGTGGAAGGTTAACGTTGAGGGAGCCCGCAACGTGGCTGAAGTTGCCCTCGAAAGCGGGATTGAAAGGCTGGTGCATGTAAGCTCGGTTCATGCTTTCCGCCGTGAACAACATGGTATAACCATTGATGAAAAAACACCTCTGGCCCTTGATAGTCAGATCGGATCTTACGATCGGACCAAAGCCGAAGGAACTAAAGCTGTTCTCGAAGTGGTAGAAAAGGGTCTTGATGCAGTTATCGCCTGTCCGAGCGGAATAATCGGCTCTCATGATTACCTGGAATCTGAGATGGGTCAAACCCTGGTTTCATTTGCCAGTCGTAAAATAGATATTTTAGTAGATGGAGCATATGACTTCGTTGACGTCAGAGACGTGGCCAGAGGTTTGATACAGACCAGGGACAAAGGCATCAGTGGAGAAATATACATCCTTTCCGGAACCCGTGTAACGATCGGTGACCTGCACCGGATGGCACAAAAGACGGCCGGTATAATTTCACCTCGGATTGTGGTACCGATGAAGCTGGCTATGTTGGCAACCACTTTAATCCAAAAAATATCTTTTTTACTAAAAACAAATTCGCGCTACACTGTCTATGCTTTGCAAACACTGGTTGACAATTCGGTGTTCAGTTATCAAAAAGCCTGGCATGACCTGGAGTACAAACCGCGACCGCTTGCCGAAGCTGTAAGCGATTTTCTGAAGTGGTGGAACCTGCAGCAAAATAAATCCAGGGCAAAACCGAAGGGGAAATTTATAAAAAAACAGCGGGTTAATGCAATAAAAGAGACAACCGGTTCTTAAAAGCGGTTCTTAAAACTTTCGAAAACATAACCGGTTATATTATCCAGTGGTTCACCTGGAGTAAAAACCTGATCTGCGCTTCCTTTATTCAGCAGTTCTTCAGCATCATCTTCGGGGATAATTCCGCCAACAAGCACAAGGACATCGCCCATTCCTTTATCCGTTAGTATTTCCTTTATCCGCGGCACAAGGGTCATGTGTGCTCCGGAAAGAATGCTTAAACCGACCACGTCAACATCTTCCTGAAGTGCAGATTCGGCAATTTGTTCAGGTGTCTGATGAAGTCCGGTGTAGATAACCTCAAAACCGGCATCACGCAGGGCCCTGGCCACTACCCTGGCTCCCCGGTCGTGCCCGTCAAGTCCCGGTTTGGCGACCAGTATCCTAAGCTTTCTTTCACTCATTTAATCACCCCTTACCTAAAGCACACTTTCTTATGCTTCATTGCCATTTATATTCTGGGAATAACCATGGTTATCAGACTTCTGATTCCTTAAAACAGCGGTTTTTCTCTGTATTCTCCGAAAACTTCTTTCAGGGTAGCAACAATCTCCCCCTCGGTTGCGTAGACTTTAACCGCTCCTAAAATCTTAGGTATCAGGTTGTCAGATCCAGAAGCTGTCTGTTTCAGCTCTTCAAGGCTGCGCCTGACGGCATCCCCGTCACGGTTCTCTTTCAATTGTTTAAGCCGCCCGACTTGTTTTTCTTCCACGGAGGGATCAATTTTTAACAGATCAATCTGCACCTTTTCACCGCTGTTATAGCGGTTTACACCCACTACTACCTGCCTGCCCTGATCAACATTCCGCTGGTATTCATAAGCGGCGTCAGCAATCTCCTGCTGGAAAAATCCACAGTCAATAGCAGGAAGGACCCCACCGAGGTCATCTATGCGCCGGAAATACTCTTCGGCCTCTGCTTCCAGTTGATTGGTCACTGTTTCGATAAAGTAAGAGCCGGCCAGGGGATCGATCGTATTGGCCGCACCACTCTCATAAGCGATGACCTGCTGAGTGCGCAGGGCAATCTTAACCGCTTTTTCCGTGGGAAGGGCCAGAACCTCGTCCATAGAGTTGGTATGCAGCGACTGTGTTCCCCCAAGGACAGCTGAAAGTGCCTCGATAGTTGTCCGCACAATATTGTTTTCAGGTTCCTGGGCAGTCAGGCTGCAGCCCGCTGTCTGGGTATGAAAGCGCATTTTCAGCGAACGTTCATCTTTTGCCCCGTAGCGCTCTTTCATACGGCGGGCCCAAATCCGGCGGGCCGCCCGGTATTTACAGATTTCTTCAAAAAAATCGATATGGGCATTAAAGAAAAATGATAAACGCGGGGCAAAGCGGTCCACATCCAACCCGGCCATGATTCCGGCCTCAACATACGCAAAGCCGTCGGCCAGGGTAAAGGCGAGTTCCTGGGCGGCAGTCGAACCTGCTTCCCGGATATGGTAACCACTGATACTGATCGTATTCCAGCGCGGCACGTGATCGGCAGCAAAAGCAAATATATCGGTAATCAGACGCATGGAGGGTTCAGGAGGAAAGATCCACGATTTCTGGGCAATATATTCCTTCAGAATATCATTTTGAATCGTACCGCCTACTTTATCGAGGCTGATGCCCTGCTTTTCAGCGTTGGCAAGGTACATGCACCAGAGAATCGAAGCAGGCCCGTTTATAGTCATTGATGTGGTTACCTGGTCGACCGGAATCCGATCAAAGAGGACTTCCATATCTTCCAGTGAATCGATGGCCACCCCGCAGCGGCCCACTTCACCCAGAGATCGTTCACTGTCGGAATCATATCCCATAATGGTCGGCATATCGAAGGCAACACTTAAACCGGTCTGACCCTGCTCGAGCAGGTAGCGGTAGCGGCGGTTGGAATCGTAAGCATCTCCAAAGCCCGAAAACTGGCGCATCGTCCAGATCCGTCCCCGGTACATATTGGCCTGCACACCCCTCGTGTAGGGGTAACTGCCCGGGAAGCCGATCTCTTCTTCATAATCTATGTTCTCTGTGTCAAGCGGAGTATACATAGCTGCTATATGCCTGCCGGAAACAGTAATAAAAGGTCCGCTTCGCTCTTCCATCCGACTTACCTCTTCCTGCCAATTCACTTTTTTGTCAGCAATGCGATCAGATTTGTTTTTATCCATTACTCAGCCACCCTTTTCCTGGTCATCGCCATAAAAATTGATCTTTTCAAGCAGGTCTGCGGCTGCACTGTATGGATCCAGTTGGCGATGGACAATCTTTTCGACCAGGCTTTCCAATTCAATTTTTACCTTAACCTGATCCCAGATGCGGTTCTTGACCAGGTACTCAACCTGTTCGGTCAGTTCGCGACTCACTCTCTCGCGCCGTATTTCCAGCAGGCGGCCGCTTTTTTCAATATGCTGACGGTGGTCCTGAAGGGCTTTCCATAGCTCCTTAATACCTTCGTTATTCACCGACACGGTCGATATTACCGGTGGACGCCAGTCCGGATTTTTTTTCATATCAAGCATCATATTTATTTCTGTAACCATTTTATCCGCGCCGGGCAGGTCCGACTTGTTAACAGCAAAAACATCGGCTATCTCCATGATTCCGGCCTTTATAGTCTGTACACTGTCTCCACCGGCAGGTGTGAGTACCACAATTGTTGTATCAGCTGTTTTAACAATGTCAACCTCCGATTGGCCAACACCTACAGTCTCGATCAGAATTATATCTTTACCGAAGGCATCAAGCACCTGGATCGCTTCCCTGGTAGCCCTTGAAAGACCGCCTAAACTGCCTCTTGTACCCATACTGCGAATAAAAATATCCTGATCCAGGGCATGATCCTGCATCCGGATTCGATCACCTAAAATGGCCCCACCGCTGAAAGGGCTTGTCGGGTCAACTGCAATTACACCAACTGTCAGGCCGTCCTTCCGCAGCTGTTTCAGAAGCCAGTCAACCAGTGAACTTTTGCCTGAGCCCGGTGCTCCGGTTACACCGATCACGTAAGCATTTCCTGTCCGCGGATAAATATCTTTAAGCAATTCCCTCTTACCGGGATCGTCATTTTCCACGAGCGAAATTAGCCTTGCAGCTGCACGCCTGTTACCCTCCAGTAGCTCTGCAACCAGTTGCTGCATTTATCCTCCTCGTTAATCTTTGGATTCAATAATTTATGCTAAATGTACCTGTTAATGTTATTTAATGCAATTTTATATACATTAATACTCTATTCCCTTACAGGATTCTGCTCCCTTATCGTAATGATGCTTAATTGCCAGCACTTCACTGACCATGTCGGCAATTTTAACCAGTTCCGCGGAAGCACCCCTTCCGGTCAATATTACCGAAACCCGATCCGGTTTCTTTTTCAGTAGTTTTAATACTTCCTCTTCTGCAATTAATCCATAATCGACGGCCACGTTAATCTCATCCAGGACAACCATGTCATAATCACCGCTCATGATCGCTTTTTCAGCCCGGGCAAAACCTTCCTTCGCCAGCTCCGTGTCAACCGGATCCGGGTTATCCCGACAGACAAAACAGTCACGACCGGCTCGGACTACGGTCAGGTTAGGCATATGTTCGGTGGCCAGAAACTCCCCGTAATCGCGCCCTTTCATAAAATGAATCATAAAAACGCGGTAACCGTGACCGAGGGCCCGCACAGCCTGGCCGACTGCCGCAGTGGTCTTTCCTTTGCCGTCGCCGGTAAACACCATAATCAGTCCCGGCTTTTCAGTAGTCATTTAAAGTGCTCCTTTCACTTGCTGCGAAATTTTAAGCAAGCAGATATCGTGAAATTACCAGCCGTTGAACCTCGCTGGTTCCTTCATAGATCTGGGTAATCTTTGCGTCACGCATAAAACGTTCAACCGGGTAGTCACGGGTGTAACCGTAACCGCCGAATATCTGCACTGCGTTGGTAGTTACCTCCATCGCTGTTTCCGAAGCAAACAGTTTAGCCATCGCAGATTCTTTGCCGTAGGGCAGACCGGCACTTTCCAGGTAAGCAGCCTGGTAGGTCAGGAGGCGGGACGCTTCTATCTTGGTACCCATATCAGCCAGCATGAAAGAAATAGCCTGGAAATTGGCGATCGGCTGCCCAAACTGCTCTCTGCTCTTGGCATAATTTGCAGCCTCATCCAGGGCGCCCTGGGCAATTCCCACTGCCTGGGCGGCTATTCCGTTCCGCCCGCCGTCTAAGGTACTCATGGCAATTTTAAAGCCTTCGCCTTCTTTCCCCAGCAGGTTTTCTTTGGGTACCCTGCAGTTGTCAAAAATCAGCTCAAGAGTCGGTGAAGAACGCAGGCCCATCTTACGCTCTTTTTTACCGAATGATAAACCGGGAGTTCCTTTTTCCACGATAAAAGCGCTGATCCCTTTTGCTTTTTTTTCTTTGTCGGTAACTGCAAAGACAATATTTATTTCGGCATCACCGCCGTTGGTTATAAATATTTTATTGCCGTTAAGCACGTAAACGTCACCATCCAGTACGGCCGTTGTGCTCTGAGCGGCGGCATCTGTACCGGCAGTCGGCTCAGTCAGGGCATATGCTCCCAGTTTCTCCCCAAGGGCCATCGGTTCAAGAAATTTTTTCTTCTGCTCTTCGTTACCGTATTTGTAGAGAGGCCATCCGGCCAACGATATGTGAGCTGCCAGTGTGGTCCCTGCAGAAGCATCAACCCGGGAAAGCTCTTCCACGGCAATTACATAACTGATGAAATCGCAACCGGCACCGCCGTATTCTTCAGGCCACGGGATCCCGGTCAGCCCCAGCTCCCCCATCTTGTCAAAGAGCTCTCTTGAAAATTCTTCTCGATCGTCGCGCTCTTCCGCACCGGGTTTTAATTCCTTCTCCGCAAAATCGCGCACCATTTTACGGGTCATTTCCTGTTCTTCAGTTAGTACAAAATTCACCTCTTAAACCTCCTTAG
>JBNJHN010000030.1:0-20312 GCA_051748565.1 Bacillota bacterium
CCGGCTTATAAATAAACCAAGGGGCGTTAGAATTGAATCTCAATCTAACGCCTTTTACTTTTGCCGACTACTTTTGAGCTTATTGTTTATGATTTGGCCGTCGGGGAATACAGGATTAAGCTTTTATGTTATTATAGGGAGCAGGCACCTTTTACAGTGCCTTAAATTTATGATTTTTGTGAGTATGACAGGAGTTGAGGTCGATGGAACAGGCCAATAGAAAATTGATATTTATTTTGCTGATTTTCCTGATTATTCTTGTTGGAACAAACCTTGCCACCTACTATCTGTATTGCAGCCGGGTGGCCCCGGTTATTGAAGAGCCGACGACGGTGATCAGGTATGAAACGAATCGAAATGCTTCTGAACCTGAGGGCGCTGCAATATTATGGGAAGCTATCGAGTCGGTTACAAAAAATTACTTCTACCCGGTGGAAACTGAGACACTTATAGAAGGCGCTGTTCGTGGAATGATTGAACATATTGATGATCCTCACGTGCGTTTTTACGACCCCAAAGATCTGGATGAATTCCTCACGGAGACCAGGGGTTCGTACGGGGGGATCGGCGTGCGGATTATTGAAGCCGATGGCAGCATCGTCGTTTTTGAAGTATTTACCGGATCGCCTGCTGAAAGGAGCGGTCTCAGCCCGGGGGATCGTCTTTTGGAAGCTGATGGTTATGAGTTAACGGGGCAGGGTATAAACTATGCTGTTGAATTGTTACGTGGTCCCAGTGACACAACGGTTGATATCCTGATTCACAGGCCGGGTGCCGATGAACCGATTAATCTGAATGTCGGGCGGGCGGAGATTCAGGTGTCCACCGTATTTAGCGAGATGCTGGAAGAAGGCCTCGGCTATATTCGAATCAGCAGTTTTGACGGTAATACAGCTTCAGAATTCAGGGAGCAATTACGGGATATGGAACAGCGCGGCCTGATAAATGGGTTGGTCCTCGATTTGCGAAATAATCCGGGTGGACTTGTTGATCAGGCTGTGGGAATAGGGGAAATACTTGTCCCCGAAGGAGAAATTGTAAGGTTGGTTGGCAGGGAGGGCGAAGTTAAAGCAACTTATTATTCCAGCGCCGCTGCACGGCCATACCCGATCGTAGTTCTAATTAATGAAGAATCGGCCAGTGCTTCCGAACTTCTGGCCGGCGCTATGCAGGATAGAGGTGCCGCTTTGCTGGTTGGCAAAACAACTTACGGGAAAGCTTCTGTTCAGCAGCTCGAGCGTCTCTCGGGTGGCAATGCTATCCTCCTAACCGTGGCAAAATATTTTACACCTTCAGGGCATAATATTGATAAGCACGGGATTGAACCTGATTTTGAGGTTGATATGCCGGAAATTCTTCGTTATTATCGATATTTCCATCCCGGGCGCCTGGAGGAGGGTGATTTCGGACCGGAGGTGGAGATGCTGCAGCTGATGTTGGAGCAGCTTGGTTACAGGATTGAGATTACAGGCTATTTTGACGGCCAAACCTCCCGAGTGTTGTCAAGTTTCCAGATCAACGCAGGATTGGAGCGCAGTGGTGAGTTCAACGATTCGACCTGGGTGGAACTGCGAAGCGCTCTCGATGTAGCTGCGCGTGAGAATGATGAGCAGCTTGATCATGCCATCAAGGTGATCAAAAATAGAGATCTATGGACCACCATTGCCGGAGGAAATGACTAATCTATGCATCCACTTCTGGAGATAAGCCAGTTCTTTTTTACAACCTTTATGCTGGCATTAGTTATGCCCATATTCTGGATAGTTCTTTTTCTGGTCTACATGCAGTACAGGCGGCAGGTTGCTATCGAAAAGAAGCTGTATGGACGTGTAATCAACGGTCTTGGCAGGCAGATGCTCTTATCGGTCGGCCCTGGCGCATTGGGTGGTCTCTTTGCCAGTGCAGTTTTGATTTTTTTAGGGCTTTCCCTGGAGCAGATCGGTCTATATTTTATCTGGCCTGTGGCTCTGCTGTTGTTGCTGCTCAATCCTCGATATCTATGTTTTGCGTATGCCGGTGGAATAGTAGCTTTTATGGTGCTGTTCACCCGTCATATATTTGAGCCTTTATTTCCGGTTATTGGCGAAAACATTTTTGTTGGATACCTGCTTCAAATCCATATTCCCGCTTTGCTGGTTTTGATCGGCCTGCTCCACCTTATCGAGGCCATGCTCATCTATATCAGTGGACACTGGGGTACCAGTCCGATCTATATAAAAAAAAGTAGTGGGGATGTGATCGGCGCTTTTACCCTGCAGCGGTTTTGGCCTCTGCCCCTGGTAGCTCTTCTTGTTACAGTAGTTGCCCAGACTGATATTGTCGGGGTCAGTATGCCTGATTGGTGGCCAATTCTCCAGTCTGCCCTGCAGCCGG
Organism: Bacillota bacterium; assembly: GCA_051748565.1. Taxonomy (GTDB): domain Bacteria; phylum Bacillota; class Dethiobacteria; order DTU022; family DTU022; genus SKPH01. Next base: position 2,374 of record JBNJHN010000030.1, read on the forward strand.
GAGAGGCCCAGAGCCTGCAGTATATGATCATACCGGTAGCAGCGGGTCTTGGATATGCAGATATAGCCATATCATCGACTCCCCGGGAAAAAACTGTTTTTTCTGCCCGGTGGCTGGCTTTATACAGTATCATCTTATTAAGTATTGCCGTTGGCTCCGAGTTTATTCCCCGGCTTGTTTTACCGGGAGTCCTTTTTGCACCTCTGGGCCATGAATTGTTAATTCTTTTTGGGAAAAAGAAGGAAGAATCAAGGCCACCTCTTTTTCGGATGCCTGAATCGGGTGTATCCATCATGATGGTACTGCCCGGTACGGCAGCGGATGAAGCAGGATTGAAAGATAACGATCTGCTCCTTAAGGTAAGCGGTAAAGAGATTTCCGGCAATCGAAGCCTTATCCATGAGATTGAAAACAGCTATTTCATGGTTCTCCTGGATGGGGTCCGGGAAGGCATGCCCTTTTCCACTGTCCTGAAAAAGCCTTCCCGGGGGGGTAATTTGGATAAAGAATTCGACCAATCAGTTTTGAGATCCAGTTCAACAGATACATTACTGCACCGCAGTGCCGAACTCGGCCTGATTCCTGTGCCTGATTTTAACTCCCCTGTTTACCTGGAAATTCGCAAACCTGATCCACTGGGCCGCTTCAGACGCCTGAAGGAAAAAATCCTAAAGTTGACAGTGCACAATTAAAAAATGAGGTGAAGCTGTTGTTAGCTGCTGTTGCGGCGGCTTTTATCACAGTATTTGTTGCTGAATTCGGAGATAAGTCCCAACTGGTTTGCCTGACTATGGCCTGTCGCTATCCCCCGCTCCAGGTTCTTGCCGGGGCTATGACAGCCATGGCGATTGTACTTGGGCTTGCTGTCGCTGTTGGCGGCTTTATGGCTGACTTTATCCCGCATTCATTGATTGCGGTTGTATCAGGCCTGGTGTTTATTATTATTGGCCTGCTCAGTTACCTGCGGAAGAGAGAACGATTGGATGAATTTAATAGTAAAGCAGGTTATTTTCAGACCTTCACCATGATTATTTTTGCTGAGTTTGGTGATAAAACCCAACTGGCAGTGATGTTTTTGGCAGCCAACTTCGGTTATCCCCTGGTAATTTTTGCCGGAGCGATGGCCGCCATGCTGCTTAACCACCTTCTTGCTGTTTACCTGGGCAGCCGATTGATATCAAGGATTAACCCTTATTATATAAGATTGAGCACAGCTGTTTTATTTGTAGTTATAGGTTTATTGATCATCATTTTTGAAACAGGAAATGGTTTCTGATTATGATATAATTAATGATGGTTACTAGTCAGCCGCTGAACGGGGGGTGTTGCCGTGGCAAACAGCAGTGGCTTTCAGGTAAGAGCAGATTTCAATCCTTCCGGAGATCAACCGGAAGCTATCGGAGCCCTGGTGCAAGGATTGCGCCGGGGCTGCCCATACCAGACCCTATTGGGAGTAACAGGCTCGGGGAAAACTTATACCATCGCACATGTAATAGAGCAGGTTCAGCGTCCGACCCTGGTAATGGCTCCGAATAAAATCCTGGCGGCACAACTTTGCAGTGAGTTCAAAGAACTTTTTCCACTCAATGCCGTCGAATATTTTATCAGCTATTACGATTATTACCAACCGGAAGCATACCTGCCCAGCAGTGATACTTATATCGAGAAAGACTCATCGATCAATGATGAAATTGATAAGCTGCGTCATTCAGCGACTGCTGCAGTTTTGGAGCGGCCTGATGTGATCATCGTTGCCTCAGTTTCATGTATTTACGGGCTTGGATCCCCAAAGGAGTACATGGATCAGCTGCTTTCATTGCGTCAGGGAGCAAGGATGAGCAGAGATGAAATCATCAGCCGTCTGGTTGATATCCACTACCAGCGCAATGAAATTGATTTTCAAAGAGGGACCTTCAGGGTCAGGGGAGATACCTTGGAGATAATACCTGCTTCTTTTTCTGAAGAAGCCCTGAGAGTGGAGCTTTTTGGTGATGAAATTGAACGACTGCGCGAGGTTGACCTGATCAGCGGAAAAGTAATCGGCGATCGTGCACACGTGGCGATCTTTCCGGCAACCCACTATGTAACTGCGCCGGAGCAACTTCAGCAGGCGGTTTCAGCTATTGAGGAAGAACTGCAGGAGCGATTGAATTATTTCAGAAAAGAGAATAAACTGCTCGAAGCTCAGCGCCTTGAGCAACGAGTAAATTTTGATCTGGAGATGATCCAGGAAATCGGTTTTTGCAGTGGTATTGAGAACTATTCGCGCCATCTGGACGGCCGACCTGCCGGAAGTCGCCCTGCCACACTGCTGGACTACTTTCCGGAAGATATGCTGGTTGTCATCGACGAATCGCATATTACAATTCCCCAGATTAATGGTATGTATCGTGGTGATTTGTCACGTAAAAGCACCCTGGTTGAACATGGTTTCAGACTTCCTTCGGCGTTGGATAACCGCCCGCTGCGCTTTGAAGAATTTGAATTGCTGGTAAACCAGGCTATCCTGGTATCAGCCACACCCGGTCCATGGGAATTGGAACACAGCGATTCTGTGGTAGAGCAGATTATCCGTCCGACCGGGTTAATTGACCCTGAAGTTGAGGTAAGGCCGGCCCTGGGTCAGGTAGATGATCTTTACGGTGAAATCAGGGTTAGGTCGGAAGCCGGACAGAGGGTCCTCGTCACAACCATGACCAAACGCATGGCCGAAGATTTGACCGAATACTACCGCAATATGGGGATTAAAGTGAGATACATGCATTCCGATATCGGAGCATTGGAAAGAATGGCCATTATAAGGGGTTTGCGGACCGGTGAGTTCGATGTCCTGATTGGCATAAACCTGCTGCGGGAAGGCCTGGACCTTCCGGAAGTAACCCTGGTTGCAATTCTCGATGCCGATAAAGAAGGATTTCTTCGTTCGGAAAGATCCCTGGTCCAAACTATTGGCAGGACAGCCCGTAATGCCGAGGGCAGGGTTATTATGTACGCAGAGGAGGTCACCACCTCGATGCGACGTGCAATTGACGAAACGGAGCGTCGCCGCCAGAAACAGGTTGAATATAACCTGGAACACGGTATTACTCCGGAGACCATTGTCAAACCTATCCGTGCCCTGATCGGAGCGACAATGGTTGCTGAGGAAGAAGAGCGCTACTTTGGGGAAGATCTAAAAGAAATGGAAGAAGGCGAGCGCCGCCGGCTGGTAAAGAAATTAGGCAAAGAAATGGCCAAAGCTTCCCGGGAACTTGCTTTTGAGCGAGCTGCCGAACTGCGGGATATGATTTTCGAGTTGGAAAAAAGCAGATAAATCAGAGGTGAAAAGTTTGTCAGCAGGAGAAATAATAATTCGTGGAGCAAGAGAGCATAATTTAAAAAATATCAATCTATCCTTGCCCCGCAATCAATTAATTGTTTTAACAGGTTTAAGCGGTTCGGGAAAATCATCCCTGGCCTTCGATACAATTTATGCCGAGGGGCAGCGCCGTTACGTTGAATCGCTTTCGGCTTATGCCCGCCAGTTTCTCGGACAGATGGATAAACCCGACCTTGATCAAATAGAAGGTTTATCGCCTGCGATATCGATAGATCAAAAAACAGCATCACGCAATCCGCGTTCTACTGTGGGCACGGTTACCGAGATATATGATTATGTCCGGCTGCTTTATGCGCGAATAGGTAATCCGCACTGCCCGAGCTGCCAAAAGGAAATCAGCCAGCAGACGGTCCAGCAGATGGTCGATCAGATTTCGAGATTGCCTACTGAAACACGAATCCAGATCCTGGCTCCAATGGTGCGCAGCCGTAAAGGTGAATATACGCGTCTCTTTGAAGATATGCGCCGCAAAGGTTATGTCCGGGTGCGGGTTGACGGAGAGGTGCGCGATCTGGAAGAAGAGATTACACTTGACAAGCAAAAGAAACACAATATCGAGGTAGTTGTTGACCGATTGGTCATTCGGGAAGGTGTTCAGGTCCGTCTTGCTGATTCTCTGGAAACAGCCCTTAAATTAAGCGAAGGCCTGGTATTGGTTCAGGAGGTGGGTGGTTCGGAGCTGCTTTTCAGTGAGAACTTTGCCTGCGCCGAATGCGGTTTCAGCTTTGAGGAGATCAGCCCGCGTATTTTTTCATTCAACAGCCCCTATGGGGCCTGTCCCGATTGTAGTGGCCTGGGAACCAGAGCTGAATTTTCTGCAGAACTGGTCATTCCTTACCCCGAGTTATCAATCCGTGAAGGGGCGATCCACCCCTGGTCAGGGCAAAACTATTATAAACAGTTTCTCGAAGCAGCGGCGGAAGAGTGGGACGTAGACCTGGATACACCTTTTGAAGATTTATCTTCGGAGGCACAGCGTAAAATCTTATATGGATCCCCAGAAAAAGTAAACTTTCGATATATAAATATGTTTAAAAGGGTCCGCTCTTACAGAAAAGTATTTCCGGGGGTGCTTAAACTTCTGGAGAGGCGCTATGCTTCCACCAGTTCAGAAGAAATGCGGGCCGACATGGAACGTTATATGCAGATCAGGCCTTGTCTGACCTGTAAGGGCAGTCGTCTGAAACCGGCAAGCCTTGCTGTGTTGCTCGGAGGTAAAAATATTGCTGAAATCTCAGCTTTGACAGTTGAGCAGGCAGCAGTGTTTTTTGAAGCACTGCAGCTGACTGAAAGAGAGCAATACATCGGCCGGCAGGTTCTTAAGGAAATAGGCGAAAGACTGCAGTTCCTGCGTAATGTGGGTTTGCAGTATCTGAATCTCGACCGTGCAGCCGCTACCCTCTCGGGAGGAGAAGCACAACGAATCAGGTTGGCTACCCAGATTGGATCCGGTTTGACCGGGGTCATTTACATTCTCGATGAACCGAGCATAGGCTTACATCAGAGGGATAATGCCCGGCTGATTAAAACCCTTAAAGCGCTGCGTGATCTGGGCAATACTGTCCTGGTGGTCGAACACGATGAGGAGACCATCCGCAGTGCGGACCATCTGGTTGATATAGGGCCGGGAGCAGGAGCCGGCGGTGGTTGGATAGTTGCACAGGGGACAGTTGATGACATAATTGCAGCAAGGGATTCTATTACCGGGGATTATCTGGCAGGCAGAAGGGCTGTTGTCATTCCGGATCAGCGGCGCCCCTGTAACGATAGATGGATCTGGGTACGTGGGGCCCGTGAACACAATCTGAAAAATATTGATGTTGGTATACCGCTTGGCCTCTTTGTATGTGTTGCCGGAGTATCGGGATCCGGAAAAAGCACCCTGGTTAATGAAATCCTGGCCCGCAGCCTGGCCCGGAAACTTCACCGATCCCGCGAACAGCCCGGTGAACATAACGGTATAGAAGGAGTGGAACACCTCGACAAGGTTATTGTTATCGACCAATCACCAATTGGACGGACACCTCGATCCAACCCGGCCACTTACACCGGACTTTTCGATGGGATCCGTGAAATATTCTCCAAAACAACCGAATCTCGCCGCCGTGGTTATCGGCCCGGGCGCTTTAGTTTTAATGTCAAAGGCGGGCGTTGTGAAGCCTGCCGTGGTGACGGGATTTTAAGAATTGAAATGCATTTTTTGCCTGATGTATATGTTCCGTGTGAAGTCTGTAACGGTAAAAGATACAATCGGGAAACCCTGGAAGTGCGATACAAGGAAAAAAATATTGCAGATGTCCTGGCCATGAATGTCGAAGAAGCTCTCGATTTCTTTTCTGCTATCCCCAAAGTTCAGCGCAAACTTCAGCTTCTTTTTGACGTCGGTCTTGGTTATATTCACCTGGGACAACCGGCAACAACCCTTTCCGGAGGAGAGGCACAGCGAGTCAAACTGGCCACAGAACTCTCGCGGCGCAGCAATGGACGCAGCCTCTATATCCTTGATGAGCCGACCACCGGATTGCACCTTGATGATATTAGCAAATTGCTTATTATTCTTGAACGCCTGGTCGAAAGCGGTAATACAGTTGTGGTTATTGAACACAACCTGGAGGTTCTGAAAAGGGCCGATTATTTGATCGATCTGGGTCCTGAAGGTGGTGACGGAGGGGGGCAGGTTGTGGCTGCCGGAACCCCTGAAGAGGTGGCCCTGTGTCCTAATTCGTACACCGGGCTCTGGTTGACGGGAATACTCCCGGACAAACTTGCAGGCATTAAAAAATAAAAGATGCCAGGGGTAACTACATGCGCGATTTGCTGAAAGAAAAAGTCAGCCGCTTTCCTGAACAACCGGGAGTTTATCTGCTCAGGGATGAAGAAAATCGCATTATTTATATTGGCAAAGCCCTGTCATTACGAACAAGGGTACGCTCATACCTGACTGAAATTCCGGAGAGCTCACCACGCCTTAAATCGCTGCAGTCAAAATTAGTTGATATAGACTATATAGTAACCGACACAGAAGTTGAAGCCCTAATTCTCGAGTGCAATCTGATCAAAGAGTACCGCCCGCGCTTTAACGTTAATCTCAAGGACGATAAAGATTACCCTTACCTGATCATTACAGCTGAACTTTATCCCCGCCTGGAATTACTGCGCCTGTCCCAAAAAAATGGGCGCCGGGGTCGTTACAAGCTTGTACCGGAAAAAGAAGAGCATCGTTTCGGACCTTATACAAATCTGGGGGCAGTACGGGAGACAATGCGCCTGCTTGGTTCAATATTTCCTCTGCGCCGCTGCCGGCAGCCTCTGGATGGAAGACCTTCACCTAACAGGCCTTGCCTAAATTACCAGATGAAACGATGCCTTGCCCCATGTCGGGGTGAAAGTGTTGTTGCAACGAGAGATTATGACAAAATGGTCAAACATGTTGTTCTCTATTTACAGGGCCGTTACGGAGAGCTGGAGGATAAATTGAAGCGGCAGATGGAAGATTCAGCTCGCGAGCAGCGTTTTGAAGAAGCTGCAGCTTTTCGGGATCGCCTGCTTTCGCTTAAACGGGTAGCCGGTCAACGCCAGAAGATGCTTTCGATTGAGAACAGTATTGATCGCGATGTCCTGGCCCTGGCAAGGCTTAAAGATAGTGTGGCAGTCTATCTCTTTCAAATCAGGGACGGCAAATTGCTCAGTCAGGATCATTTCCCTTTAAGTGGAGCTGAAGATATTGGAAACGATGAGGTTATAGCCTCTTTCATTAAAAACTATTATAATCGTGAAGAAGATCCACCTGCAGAGATAATAGTATCCGATCGGCCTGCTGACGCCGACCTGCTGCATCGATGGCTCAGGGAAAAAGCGAAACGAAATGTTAATCTGCGAAATCCTCAGCGTGGTTCGCTGAAAAAGCTGGTTGAACTGGCCCGGCGTAACTGCCTTCTCCGCATGCAGGAAGAGGAAGAGCAGCAAAAACGGGTGATTGAAGAACCCCTGATTGAGCTGGCCCGGCTGCTTGGTTTAAAGGATTTGCCGGAAAGGATTGAAGGCTATGATATCTCTCACCTGCGTGGTGGGGAGCCGGTTGGAGCAATGGTAGTCTTTCAAAACGGAGAGCCACAAAAAGATGCTTACCGCCGTTTCAATATCAAGCAGGCATCCGGCGGGGATGACTATGCCGCCCTGCAGGAAGTTTTACAGAGAAGGGCGGGTTGGGGAAGCTGGACTGAGCCCCACCTGGTTCTTATTGACGGAGGAAGGGGGCAGCTTAATGCAGCCTTCGAGGCCCTGCATGGAACTGCCCTGGAAGGGATACCGGTAATTGCCCTGGCCAAAGATCCGGATCAACTTTTTCTTACCGGGTCAATGCTGCCAATGCGTCTTGCGGCGAACGACCCAATGCTGCAACTTCTGCAGCGTATTCGCGATGAAGCTCACCGCTTTGCCGTAGTCGGACACCGCCGCCGCAGGAACCGCCGTAGTATCCAATCCCTTCTCGAAGATATCCCCGGTATAGGCCCGGCCCGCCGAAAAGCTCTTCTCGATTATTTTGGCAGCAACAGCAAAATCAGTCAGGCCAATGTTGAGCAACTTCGAAAAGTTCCCGGAATAGATGTCAAGCTTGCCGGGATGATCTTCAGTGAACTGCGCAGTGAACATCAAAATATATCTAAAACGGGTCGGCCCAGTTCCTGACCCAATAACAGCATCCCTTTATGCTATACTATAATCGAGGTGACCCTTGATGCGTTTTCGTATGATTGCCGCAGATTTAGACGATACATTGCTTGATAAAAATTCAAAAATATCACTCCGTAACAGAGAAGCGATCGGCAGAGCGGTCGGCCAGGGTGTAATTTTTGTCATCGCCACCGGCCGAATGTTTAAGACCAGTGTGGTTTACATGAACGAACTTTCGCAAAATGGCGATACGCCTATGATTAATTATCACGGGGCTTTGATTAAAAAAGCAAAGAGCAGGGAAATTATTTTACATCAACCTATCAATACCGGGCTGGCTGCCTCGGTAATTGAAGAAGCGGAGAGACAGGATTGTCATGTAAGTCTATTTATTGATGACAATCTTTACATCAGAGAAGAAAGTGAGTATTCCCGTTATTACCAAAAGATGGTAAATATAGAGCTGGAGCAGGTTGGTGATCTAAGCGCTTTTCTCAAAAACAATAACAGCAATCCCAGCAAATTGAGTATTATTAGATGGGATGGCCGTATCGATGAAATTGAAGCCGGGTTTAGGGATATCTTCGGTGAGAAACTGTCTGTCCTCCAATCAAGGCCGCATTTTCTAGAAATTACGGATCAAAAAGCGACCAAAGGACAGGCCCTGCGCTGGCTGGCTGAACGCGAAGGAATCAAACCTGAAGAAGTGATAGCTTTCGGCGACGGTCAAAATGATCTGGACATGATCAGCTATGCCGGCCTGGGGGTTGCAGTGGCAAATGCCCGCCCGCAGGTACTCGAGGCTGCCGACCTTATTACCTCATCGAATAATGAGGATGGTGTGGCGGAAGTGATCGAAAAATATGTATTAGGCATGGAGGCATATGCTAATGAGTAAGTCGAACAATATGCGTGTCGTATTGATAACCGGATTATCCGGTGCAGGCAAAAGCCACACCCTGAATAGTTTCGAAGACCTGGGATATTACTGTGTTGACAATATGCCGCCGACCCTGATACCAGTATTTGCCGATTTGTTTGTGCAGTCTGAAAACAAGAAAGTGGCTCTGGTATGTGATCTGCGAGGGGCGGCTTTTTTTGAAGACCTTTTTGAAGCCCTGCTCGGGCTGGAAGAACGTAAAATTGATTACGAGATTCTTTTCCTGGTAGCAAGCGACGATGTTCTGATCAAGCGTTACAAGGAAACACGCCGCCGCCACCCTATGGGTGATATTAGTCTGCCGGAAGCAATAAGAGGAGAGCGGGAAGCTTTAAGTGAATTGAGGGGAAAAGCAAGCCAGGAAATTGACACATCATTTTTGAAGCCATGGGAATTGAAGGCTCTTATTGTGGAGCTCTATGAACCGGAACAGAGAGAAAAAAATATGCAGATCCGTTTTGTTTCATTTGGCTTCAAGTATGGCCTGCCCCCGGATGCGGACTTGGTTTTCGATGTTCGCTTCCTGCCAAATCCTCACTATGTTGACCATCTCAGAGCGTTGACCGGCGAAGATGACCAGGTGAAAGATTATCTTTGGCGGTGGGCGGAGACCTCAAAATATTTTCAGAAAGTAAAAGATTTACTGGAGTTTTCTATTCCTTTTTATATCAAAGAGGGAAAAGTAAGTTTGATTATCGCTATCGGCTGCACGGGGGGCAAGCACCGCTCCGTGGTTATAGCCGATGAACTCGGGCATGTACTGGGATCAAATTTTAACATTGCTGTTGAACACAGGGATATTAATAAGAACTAACTGGAGGCAGTGGTAATTGTCTTTAACCAGGCAGGTAAAACAAGAACTGGCCAGAGAGCAGGAATCGCTGGCCTGTTGCAGTTCCTGGGAGTTAAAGGCGTTGCTTCTCAGGAATGGCTTCTATACTATCCGTCAGATAACTCATATTTTAAGCATCGAAGTTGATGACATAGCTGTTGCCCGGCGCCTTTTTAACCTGCTGCGCAAGGCTGGAGTTGCTTCTCCGGCGATCGTAAGACAGCAGGAAAAAAGGCTGCAAAGAAGCCAATTCTTAGTCCAGGTAATCGGTCGTGATCAGGTAGATGCCTTGCTGGTGTATCTTGATCTAAAAGAAGCGGGTCGCCACCTGAGTTTGTCACACCGCTATACGGCAGTTCCAAAAAGAAAATGCTGCCGCAGAGCATTTTTGCGGGGAGCGTTCCTGGCCGGAGGCAGTATCAGCATATCCAGGCGTTCGGGTTATCACCTCGAATTAAATTGCCGCAGTTATGAAGATGCCCATTTTGATCAAAAAATATTGGAATGCTTTGATCTTAAACCTCTGGTCAGGCGCAGAAGTGGTTCTGTTTTTCTCTATTTCAAAAATGCAGAATCGGTTGCTGACTACCTGCGCGTTATCGGGGCCGGTAACACTTTATTGCAGCTTGAAAGCATGCGGGTAGTGAAAAGTATGCGCAACCAGATTAACCGGCTGGTTAATTTTGAAACTGCTAACCTGGAAAAAGTGGTTGCATCATCGCAGCAGCAGCTTGATACTATTGAAAGGATCGATCTCCTGATCGGCCTAATGAATCTTTCGCCAGCCCTGCGTGAGGCGGCCCTTATTAGGAAGCTTCATCCCGAGTCATCCTTAAAGGAACTGGGGGAAATGCTGGACCCTCCTGTCAGCAAGTCGGGCATGAATCACCGTTTCCGGCAGCTGGAGAAAATTTTGACCAAAGCGTCACATGCTAAATATTAGCAAAAATCATGCCAGTCAGACAATTAAAGGGCAGGATTTGGAAAATTAATGGCGAATAAACTAGATACCGTTTGTCTACCTGCCATTTCAACCTGTTTCTTTTTGGCTGGCTGATTTTGTTTTGAAAGGCATATTCTAAAACGGTGCTGGGGAGAAAGCTATGAAGCTCGATTACAACCTGAAGCTTGAACAGACGCAAAAGCTAATTATAACCCCGGAGCTTAAACTGGCGATCACCCTGCTGCAGTATTCATCTCTGGAGCTGCAGGATCATATCCAGGAAGAACTGCTTAATAATCCGGCCCTGGAATTGCTCGAAACTAAAGAGAAGCCGGAAGAAAGCGATCCTGAAACAGAAACAGCCTCAGATTCATCAGAAGAAAATGAGTTTCCCTGGGAAGAGTACTTTCGGGATATGGATTTGGAAACGTCAGTATATCCAACCGGTAAAACCTGGGATCGATCCGAATATCAGCCTACAATAGAGAACTGTGCAGGCGTTTCCGGAACTATGCTTGAGGATCTGCTTGGCCAATTGCGGATGCTGCCACTGACCAGGCGTCAATATAGTATAGCTGCCTATCTCGCCGGAAATCTGGATCACAACGGTTATTTACAGGGTGAGCTGGAAGAATTTACTGCTTCTCTTGGTGCCACAATACGTGAGCTCGAAGATGGATTGCATATTGTTCAGAAGCTTGAACCGGCCGGTATCGGCTGTCGTAATCTGCAGGAATGCCTGATACTGCAGCTCCGCAAATTAGAGCAGCCGCCGGAACTGGCGTTTGAAGTCGTCAATCATTACCTGCCGGCAGCTGCAGACTGCAGGTTTCGTTATATCGCCTCACAGCTCCGGTGTGAAGATAAAGTGGTTGAAGAAGCAGTGGAATTTATCCGTACCTTAAATCCCAAACCGGGTTCAATCTTTGGTGAAGGTGAAGAGACCCGTTATATTGTTCCCGATGTGATTGTGGAGAATGTGGATGGCAATTATGTGATCATGGGTAATGAAAGCAATATTCCACAGCTTATGATTTCTCCTTTTTATCAGCAAATGCTTAAAAATGGAGCGGCTGATGAACAGCTGGCTTCATTTGTCAGAAGTAAGATCGAAAAAGCATTCTGGCTGATTCGCAGCATAGAGCAGAGACGTTTGACCCTTTTTAAAGTTTCCCAGCAGATTGTAGATATCCAAAAGCCTTTTCTCGATTATGGGATTAAAAAGCTGAAGCCACTCACCTTAAAAGATGTTGCCCTAAATATTGGTGTGCACGAGTCTACAGTCAGCCGGGCTACTGCCAACAAATATATCCAAACCCCCCGTGGACTTTTCCCCTTAAAGTTTTTCTTCTCCAGTGGCCTTAGCGGCGCCGGGGGGACAGACTATTCCTCGCATAGCATTAAAACATTTGTCCGTGAACTGATTGAAGCAGAAGATAAAACTAAACCACTTAGTGATCAGCGTCTGGCTGAACTGCTGCAGGAGCGGGGTATCAATATATCAAGGCGAACGGTCGCCAAGTATAGAGAAGAGATTTCTATCCCTGCTTCATATAAGCGTCGAAATTTTTGAGATATCCGGTGGTGAGCTTAGTGTCTGAAAAAATGAGCATTAATGATGTTAATGTAAGCGGAAATAAAATATTGATGCGTGTTGATTTTAACGTTCCGCTATCTGAAGGTGTAGTCCGCGATGACACCCGGATCAGGGCTGCCTTGCCGACAATAGAGGCGCTGCTTTCACGTGGTGCCCGCCTGGTTCTGGCTTCACACCTTGGCCGGCCAAAAGGAAAGCCTGACCCGGATTTAAAAATGGATCCCGTTGCCGAAAGGCTTTCTGAAGTATTGGGTAAAAATGTGCGAAAGCTTGACCTGGTTGCCGGACCAGATGTTGATAGTGCGGTTGGTGGCATGAAAGACGGTGATATTTTACTTTTGGAAAACCTGCGCTTTGAAAAAGGCGAAGAGAATAATGATCCCGACTTTGCAGGCCGCCTTGCTAAGCCTTTTGACCTCTTTGTAAATGACGCTTTTGGCACCGCTCATCGCGCCCATGCTTCTACAGTAGGTGTTGCTGCTTATATTCCGGCAGTGGCAGGATTGCTTATGAAAAAAGAGATTGAGGAACTCTCAAACTGCATCGACAACCCACGGCGGCCCTTAACTGCAATCCTCGGTGGTGCCAAGGTATCCGATAAAATTAATGTAATCAGGCGATTTTTAGACCTGGCCGATACCCTTTTGGTTGGCGGTGGTATGGCCAACACACTACTGGTGGCTGACGGGCATGATTTGGGGGCCTCATATTATGAGAAAGATCTGCTGGAGGAAGCTGCAGATCTTATTGCTGAAAGTAAAGAAAGGCGTTGTAATCTGGTTTTACCTGTCGACCTGGCTGTAACCAAAGAGTTGAAGCCCGGCAGCTATTCTGAAGTAATGACTCCGGAGCAAATAGAAGGCGATTGGAGAGCAGTTGATATCGGCCCTGAAACTGCAGCTATCTTTTGTGGTTTTCTGGAAGAATCTGCAATGATCGTTTGGAACGGCCCCCTGGGAGTTTTTGAAGTGCCGCCTTTTGATAACGGCACGGAACTGGTAGCCCAGGCGGTAACAGAAAGCACTGCATATTCAGTAATTGGCGGTGGAGATCTTGTCGCAGCGCTCGAAGCGCTGGATTTGACCCGCGGGATTAATTTTATTTCCACCGGTGGAGGTGCGACCCTGGAATTTTGGGAAGGTAAAGAACTGCCAGGCATATCGGCATTACAAGACAAATAATCCGAACCGGGCAGGGGCCGGAATGGAGGTTAATTATGGGATTAATTATTGCAGCAAACTGGAAAATGCATAAAACCGCGGCTGAAACTGTTAATTTCTGCCGGCAGATTGTTAAGGATGAAAAACAGTTTGAAGGGGTGGAAGTTCTGATCTGCCCACCTTATACTGCTCTTTCGGCAGCATCCGCCGCCCTTAAGGGCAGCTCTGTCAAATTGGGAGCGCAAAACATGCACTGGGAGCAGCAGGGCGCCCATACCGGGGAAATCTCAGCTGCCATGCTGCTGGAATTTGGAGTTGAATACGTAATTATCGGTCATTCTGAAAGACGACACCTTATGAACGAAGACGATGGCCAGGTCCGGCGAAAAGTCAGAACAGCCCTGGATCACGGTTTAAGACCGATCCTCTGTATCGGGGAAACGGAATTACAGCGGGAGCAGGACATGACAGAAAAAGTTATTGAAAAACAGTTGGCCGGCGCACTTGAAGGACTGGATCGGGATAAAACTAAAGACCTGGTAGTGGCTTATGAACCGGTTTGGGCTATTGGAACCGGTAAAGCTGCATCGGAGATTGATGCTGAAAATGCAGCTTCCCTGATTAGACATTTCTTCCTTCAGAATCTTGGAAAAGAGGCTGCAGCCACTCTGCGGGTTCAATATGGCGGCAGCGTTAAAGCAGAAAATATTCATTCCTTTGTGGCCCTGCCGTCGATTCAGGGTGCCCTGGTTGGTGGTGCTAGTCTTGAAGCTGATTCTTTCAGGACCCTGGTTATTGCTTCCCGAAAGGCGGTATAATCTTGAAAAAGGTTTTACTCGTTATACTCGACGGCTGGGGCTACAGCGAAGAGGTCGAAGGCAATGCTATTGTGCAGGCTGATACACCAAATATGGATCGTTTTTTTGAAAGATATCCCTGGGCACTGCTTGATGCTTCCGGTAAAGCCGTAGGATTGCCTCCGGGACAGATGGGCAATTCAGAAGTAGGCCATCTTAATCTTGGTGCCGGCAGGATTGTTTACCAGGAATTAACAAGAATCGGGCAGTGCATCGAAAACGGAGAGTTTTTTGAAAACCCGGTCCTCACAAAGGCCATGGAAAAGCTTCGCCAAAACGACAGCAGCTTACATCTAATTGGTCTGGTTTCGGATGGTGGGGTACACAGCCATTTTGATCACCTTTTGGCCCTTCTCGAAATGGCCCGGCGTAAGAAAGTGGAAAGGGTATTTGTTCATGCCATTCTTGATGGGCGTGACACCATCCCCTACGGAGCAAAACCTTTCCTGGAGAAACTCGTCCAGTTCGGCAGGGAAAACCGGAATGGTTTAACGGCCACAGTTACCGGTCGTTACTACGCCATGGACCGCGATCAGCGTTGGGATAGAACAGAGCGGGCGTACCGGGCATACTGCTATGGCGAGGGATTGAAAGCAACTGATCCGTTAATTGCATTGGATGACGCTTACAATCGTGGTGAAGCTGATGAGTTTGTCCAGCCGACAGTAATTGTTGATCGAGACGGTGAACCTCTGGCCCTTGTTCGATCTGAGGACAGCATGATTTTTTTTAACTTCAGACCGGATAGAGTCCGCCAGATAACCCGTTCATTTGCCGACCGGGACTTTTCACATTTCGATCGAGGTGTCGATGCACCATACCCCTATATGGCAACTATGACTGAGTATGATCGTGATCTTCCCCTGCCGGCAGCTTTTACCCTTGATGATTTAGAGGAAACCCTGGGTGAAATCTATTCCCGGGAGAACCTGACCCAGATGAGGATTGCTGAAACAGAAAAATACGCTCATGTTACCTATTTTTTCAGCGGAGGACGGGAAGATAAATTCCCCGGAGAAGAAAGAATCATGGTTCCTTCACCGCAGGTGGCGACTTATGACCTTCAGCCGGAAATGAGCGCTCCGGAGGTTACAGACCGAATCATTGAAACAGTAAAAAATGACCGGCATTCTTTGATTATTGCCAATTATGCCAACGCTGATATGGTTGGGCATTCAGGGGTGATAGATGCTGCCATTAAAGCGGTGCAGGCGGTTGACAGGGGTGTTGGGACTGTTGTCGATGAAGCCTTGCAGCACGGTTGGTATGTCCTGATAACGGCCGATCACGGTAATGCTGAAGAAATGAAGGACTGCGGGGGAGATACCCTAACTGCCCACAGTGACAATAAGGTTCCTATCCTGCTGCTGGGTGCCGCAAATAAGTACGATTTGCGTGAAAAAGGTATCCTTGCCGATGTTGCGCCGACTATACTCGAACTGGCCGGCATTAGTATCCCGCCTGAAATGACTGGAAAAAGTATGCTTGTTAAGAAGTGAAAAGCTATAAGCATGAGGAGTGAGTAGAATGGAAGAAAGAATTCAAACTATAAGGGCCAGGGAAATACTTGACTCCCGGGGCAACCCGACCCTGGAAGTAGATATATTGCTGCAGGGGGGTTGGACAGGCCGGGCGGCAGTCCCATCAGGAGCTTCGACAGGAGCATTTGAAGCTATAGAACTGCGTGATGATGATGAAAGGCGCTACCTGGGGAAAGGTGTTTTGACAGCGGTACGCCACGTGAATGAAATACTGGCTCCCGAGCTTTGCGATCAGAATATTTTGGAACAAAAAGGGCTGGATTTGTTAATGATTGAACTGGACGGCACCTCCAATAAATCACACCTTGGAGCTAACGCCATGCTCGGTATTTCTCTGGCGGCAGCTAGGGCGGCAGCCGCAATGCTCGATCTGCCTCTATACCGTTATATTGGCGGGCTTGACGCCTGCGTCCTGCCGGTTCCTTTTATGAATATTCTAAATGGAGGAGAGCATGCCGATAATAATATGGATATCCAGGAATTTATGATTGTTCCTCTCGGGGCGGAGACTTTTTCCCAGGCTCTGCGGATGGGAACAGAGGTATTTCATCATCTCAGAGCAATCTTGCAGGCCCGAGGCCTGAATACTAATGTTGGTGATGAGGGGGGGTTTGCACCCAATCTTGATTCAAGTGAAGCGGCACTGGAGCTGATAATAGAAGCAATCACCAGCGCAGGTTACGAGCCCGGGGCAGAAATATACCTGGCGCTAGATTCTGCAGCGAGTGAATTTTACCGCGACAATACTTATCAGCTGGAGGGAAAATCCTTATCTGCCCGGGAATTGACCGATTACTACCGGGAACTGGCCGGGCGTTTTCCACTGGTCAGTATTGAAGACGGCCTCGATGAAGAAGACTGGAACGGTTGGAAATCTCTGACTGAGTTGATGGGCAAGGAAACCTTGATTGTGGGGGACGACCTTTTTGTAACAAACCAGGAACGGCTTAGCAGGGGAGTTGAGTCTTCAACAGCCAATTCTATCCTTATAAAACTAAACCAGATCGGTACATTAAGCGAAACTTTGGAAACGATGTCCCTGGCTCGCCGCTCGGGATATAGCTGTATAGTTTCGCATCGCTCCGGAGAAACCGCCGACAGTTTTATTTCTGATCTGGCTGTAGGGACCAATGCGGGGATGATCAAAACAGGAGCCCCATCACGGATTGACCGCGTAGAAAAATACAACCAGCTATTAAGGATCGAAGAAGAACTGGGACGCTCGGCACGTTATGCAGGACAATCGATCCTGAAAGTAAAATAATTTGTAAAATCACCGGATATATGTTAAAATATCGTTTGCTTGGCCTGTATTGATGAGTAACTGGAGGTAATTCTAAATGATTAATACTGTTCTAACTATAATTTACTTGTTTGTATGTCTAATACTTATAGCTATTGTTCTTTTACAATCAGGCCGGAGCGCCGGGCTGGGTGCTATCGCCGGTGGAGCACAATCCCTGGTAGGCAAAAAAAAGGGATTGGATGAAAAGCTGGGCAAGGTAACTACTTATGTTGCTGTAGCTTTTATGCTTTTTACTATTATCCTTGTAGTGATCAACTAAACTAATTTTAACATGATCTGACGGCAGGGGAACGAGTAGTACCCCCTGCTTTTTTTTTGCCTGGAATGGATCTATAATCTAAATAAGTGCTTCCAGCAGTTTAAAAAAGTATCTTGACCCGGAGTCGGGCGGGGGCATTTTTGGAACGGTATTTAGAAGGTTAAGAAGACTAAACAGATACCTGATTTGGGCCTGAAAATGAACCGGGCAGAGCGAAGGAGGCGGAATTAAATATGAAAAAACGAAAAAATGTTGGCGTAAAGCTGCGCTCAAAGATTGAAAGTCTATTAAAAGAGCATAAACAGGAATCGCTTACCCTACCTCAGATTTTAGACGCCCTCGAAATGCAGAAACATGATAAAGCGATATTGCTGGATGAAATGAAAACAATGGAGAAAGAAGGTCTGGTGGTCAAAACCGGCGGCGGCCGGTACGGTCTGCCTGAAAGACT
>JBNJHN010000031.1:0-20163 GCA_051748565.1 Bacillota bacterium
TCGGAGCCGCTGCGATTGAAGAGGTAGCCATCATCAAAGATGTAATTATTGTCACCATTGAGGAAGACAAAATTGACTGGCTGATCGACACCTATCCCTACTACTCAAGAGAAGTAATTCCGGCAGATACCTATTCGGATGTCCCTGAAGCTACTACGGTTGCCGTTTTGGCCATGATTGTCGGACATGCTGATCTCTCTGATGAATTGGCTTATGAATTCGTAAGCCAAATCTTTGAAAATATCGACACTATCCACGGCGCACACGAGCGGGGCCAGCTGGTAACCCTGGATACTGCCCTTGAAGGGATGCCGATAGATCTGCACCCCGCCGCAGAACGCTATTACCGGGAGCAGGGTCTGATTAACTAATCGGTTAAGCAACTAAAAGCTAGGTGCGGGGCTTATTAAAAATAAGCCCTGCACCCCCTTGCCAGAGCAAAAATGTTAAGAAACGAGGTGGCCGCCTGTGCCGGAATTTAAGGATCCAAAAGCTCCAATTATACCGGAAAATTTAGATCAACTTACAGAGGAAGGCATTACCAGAAAAGTCGGCGGAAATATCGGTATTATCATATTTATTATAGGTGTATTATGGGCATTCTTCCACCTTTATACTGCAGGGGCAGGTCAACTAACCGCCAGTTTGCAGCGTTCAGCCCACTTATCTGTCGCTTTGGCACTCTGCTTTCTTTACTTCCCAATCAACAAAAAAAACGAGGAGAGTTTTAAGCAAATTCCCATTTACGATATCTTACTGGCCCTGATAAGCTTTGCCTCTGTTTTTTATGTTTTTATTTACTATGAAGATCTGGCCCACCGTGTAGGCAGACCAGAGACTATGGACCTCTTATTTGGCGGCATCGCGGTCTTGGCAATTCTTGAGGCCTCAAGGCGCGCTTTCGGCTGGGTACTGCCCATAGTCACGATCGTTTTTCTTTTTTATTCTTATGCCGGTCCATACATGCCGGATGTGATCGCTCATCGAGGCTACGGCCTGAGGAGGGTTATCGACCACCTGTACCTGACCGGGGAAGGTATTTTCGGAATCCCGGTCGGTGTGGCCGCTTCCTTCGTTTTTGTTTTCGTCATCTTCGGCAGCTTTTTCCAAGCCTCAGGCGCCGGTTTATACATGGTGCAGCTGGCCTATGCCATGCTTGGTAAAACCAAAGGCGGTCCGGCGAAAGCAGCGGTAGCAGGGAGCGGCTTTATGGGCAGCATTGTCGGAAGCTCTGTTGCCAATACAGTCGTCACGGGATCGATCACAATCCCAATGATGAAAAAAGCCGGTTACAAACCCGAGGTGGCCGGAGGCATTGAGACAGCAGCATCCACAGACGGTCAGTTCCTGCCGCCAATTATGGGAGCAGCTGCCTTCATCATGGCTGAATTCACCGGTATACCGTATCACCAGATTATTATTCATGCCGCCCTGCCTGCCATAGTAAGCTATATCGCCCTGCTGCTCATGGTCCACCTGGAGGCAGATAAAACCGGCATCAAGCCTCTGCCACCGGAGGAAATACCAAAGTTTATCCCGACATTTTTATCCGGCATATATTTCTGGTTTCCTGTAATCGTGCTTATTTACTACCTGTTAATTTTACGCTACACACCCTTAACAGCCGGTTTTTATGGCATAGTAGCCATGCTTCTGATCAGCCTGATTCTGAAGCTGGTTCAGGCCTATAAAGGCATCAGGGCAGGCAGTGATAATCCGCTCATGGCATATTTTAAGCAGCTGGTTGCAATGGGCAAAGAATTTATCAACGGTTTAGACAGCGCCGCCAAGGCTATGGCCGGGATCGGGGTAGCCTGCGCCTGCGCCGGAATAATTGTCGGCGTGATCAGTCTGACCGGCCTGGGCCTGCGTATGACCATCCTTTTCGCGGTGTTTGCCGGCGACAACCTCTTGCTCCTGCTGTTTTTAGCAGCCGGGATGTCTCTAATTCTCGGAATGGGCCTACCGACAACGGCGAAATATGTGATTATGGCCGCGCTGGTCGCTCCTGCGGTGTTGTTCGTTGAGCCAACCTTGCCGGTGGTGGCAGTCCATCTTTTTATCCTCTACTATGCGATCCTGGCAGACGATACCCCACCTGTCGGCGTTGCCGCCTTTTCGGCTGCGGCGATAGCCCGTTCGGATCCGATCCGCACCGGGATCCAGGGCTTCAAGCTAGATATGGGAGCCTTTCTGCTGCCATTCATGTTTGTTTACAACACCCAATTCCTCCTTATTGACACAACATGGTATAAAGCAGCCCTGGTTGTCGGCACTTCTATTTTCGGCATCTATTGCTTTAGCACCGTTATCCAGCGCTGGTTTTTTACCAAGCTGAAACTATGGGAAATGGCCGTGATGCTGGCTATTTCTATCTCCATGATCTGGCCGACAATCTTAAGCGATATTATCGGGGTATCTGTCTTTGTATTAATCTACATCGGTCAGAGAAGACGTAAGGCGAGGGAATTGGCCAGTGGGGATTTCCACGAAATAGTGGATAGTCATAAATAAATATTCAGGCGGCCAATAAACATGCATTTGCAAAAATATAAAATACCGGGACTGCCGGGAAAAAAGGTTTTGATTTTTCTCCTGCTCCCGGTTCTATTTTTTTCAGTTTACCTTTTGTTAAGCAGGTTGCAACAGGAACCCTGGTTGCTGATCGTCCGTGCGCCTGCCCTGGAACAAGCAATTCACACCATTCCGATCCGGGAAAATGACAATATTACCCTTTCCTATACCCATTCTGTCAGCGGTCGGCCGGTCAGCGGCACATTTGTCATTACAGACACGGCAAAAATCAAACCTTATAGCACAGAGTTCGATTCCTATGGACCGGGCCTGCCGGAACCGGGCGACCCAGGCAGCCATGAGATAAAGAAAGATCTGTTCGTTATTTATCACAAGGAAGAACCAAGAGAGCAGATCCGGCTCTTTGTCTCACCACAAACAGAGGAAAGGCTGGTTGTTCACGGCAAAGCCTATGATCTGACCTCTCAACTGGAAGGCCCCCTGCTCTTGGAAATATATGTCCTGGCACCTTAGGATATAATTACCAAGTATAACTGAATGCGATCACTTAAATATATCTTGCATTTGATTATTCTGAAACAGAACCAATCTTGATTGAATGCGATGTTTTTGCTTTTACCCTGGAAAACCGATAAAATAATAGTATGAAAGTCTATCGCAATTTTAAAAACAAGCATTTAATATGTCCTGTCTTTAAAAAGATGAACCAATAGGTGTATAAAAAGGAGAGGAAATTGATTTGGGTATTAAGCAGGCCAGCTGGACCCTAAACAGAGATCGTTGTAAAAATTGCAGTATCTGCGCCAGTTTTTGCCCTGCCGGTTGTCTTCTGATCGATGAAGAAGGTTTTCCGCGGCAATCTGAGCAGGTTAAATGCCGTCAATGCGGCTTGTGCGAACGGTGGTGCCCCGATTTTGCTATAGAGGTTGGGGGTGGTATTGATGCAAAATAAAATAGTATTTCTATCCGGAAATGAAGCCTGTGCCGAAGGGGCTTTTTATGCCGGGGCTCGTTTTTACGCAGGTTATCCGATCACACCATCATCGGAAATAGCCCAGATCGCTTCTGATAGACTGCCTGCTCTCGGAGGCTGCTACGTGCAAATGGAGGATGAAATTGCCAGCATGGCTGCCATTATTGGCGCTTCCTGCTGTGGGGTAAAATCATTCAGCGCGACCAGCGGGCCAGGTTTTTCACTTATGCAGGAAAACCTCGGTGTAGCTTTGATGGGCGAAGTCCCCTGCGTCGTAATTAACGTGCAACGCTCAGGTCCAAGTACCGGCCTGGCCACAAGCCCTGCCCAGGCAGATATTATGCAGAGTCGCTGGGGAACTCATGGCGATCATGCCAGCATTGTCCTTACTCCCTCCAGCGTACAGGAATGTTACGAATTGACGATAAGAGCTTTCAACCTGTCGGAAAAATACCGCACTCCGGTATTTGTTCTTACCGACAAAACTGTGGCACAGATGCGAGAAAAAGTAACCTTGTTCGCTTCTGGTGAAATCGAACTAATTGAGCGTAAAAAACCTTCGGTCCCTCCTGAAGAGTATCTCTCATACCGTCCTGATGATGACAAAATTCCCCCTATGGCCTCTTTCGGGGACCCGCATCTACTTAGGATTACCAGCTCGACGCATAACGAACAGGGGTTTACAGATGATGATCCTTCAAACGCTTTTAAACTTATTCGAAGACTTTATGACAAGATCGAAGATAATGTAGAAGATATAGGACAAATTAAAACATATTTTCTTGAAGACGCAGAAACTGCTTTCATTTCTTTTGGTATTACTGCCAGGGCTGCACTGAACGCAGCCTTAAAGCTTAGGGAAAAAGGCAATAAAGTAGGCCTGGTTAACCTGCTTACGATTTGGCCGTTTCCCGCCCGCAAGTTAAAGGATGCTGTGTCAGGCTGCCGGAACCTGCTCGTGCCGGAAATGAATCTCGGTCAACTCGTCAGGGAAGTCGAGCGCACATGCTGTGATAAAAATGTACACAGTTACACAAAAAGTGATGGAAAAAATATATTTCCTGAAGAAATTATTCGGGCCTGGAGGGAATCGCAATGACCGCGATCGCAAAAGATTACCTGCGTCAGGACAAACTGCCTCACCTCTGGTGCGCGGGCTGCAGCCATGGAGTGGTGGTCGGGGCTGTGGCCAGGGCACTGGCAGGATTGGGGATTCCCGCTGACAAAACTGTAATTACTACCGGTATTGGCTGTTTTGGCAAAGCTGATGATTATTTTGCCACCCATGCCTTGCACGGAACGCATGGGCGGGCCCTGGCTTTCGCCGGCGGTATCAAAGCAGTCAGCACCGATTTGACCGTTCTGGCGCTGATGGGAGACGGCGATGCCGCCACGATTGGGGGTAACCACCTGATCCATGCCGCAAGGAGAAATATGGATATTACAGCTATTGTATCCAATAACAACAACTATGGCATGACCGGCGGACAGTGCTCAGCCACAACTCCCGGCGGCAAAAAAACATCAACCTCTCGCTTCGGGAACCCGGAGCCTGGCTTTGATCTTTGCTCCCTGGTGGTTGGTGCAGGGGGAGGCTTTGTGGCAAGAACAACCCCGTTTCATGTCAGGGCCATGGAGAAGCTAATCGCCGAAGCGATAAGCTATCGCGGCTTTTCTTTTATTGAAATAGTATCATGCTGCCCGACCTATTACGGTCGTTATAATCGCGAGGGAGATGCAGCCGAGATGATGGAGTTGATCAAGGAAAGAGCCCTGGGTATAAATAAATTCAATCAGCTTGCTCCGGAAAAGCAGCTGGACTATTTCCCTACCGGTAAGTTGCATGAAGAAACAAAAATCGATTTTAACACTCGTTACCGGGAAGTTCAGAAAAAGGCCCAGGGTAACAACCGTTAATCAGAGGAGGAATCTTTATTATGTTAAATAATAAAGAGTGGCAGGTTATACTGGCCGGCGAAGGCGGCCAGGGCCTGGTATTCATCGGAGCACTTCTTGGTGAGGCTGCTGTACTAGACGGAAAATATGCCTCCCAGTCTGCCTCTTATACCATCGCATCCAGGGGCGGCTTCACCAAGGCTGATGTGATCATAAGTGACATAGAAATCAGCTTTCCGGAAGTTACGGAACCTGACGTGGTGCTGGCTCTTTCTGCCGGATCTCTCGAAAAATACCGGGATAGTCTACCGCCAGAAAGCCTGCTAATTTATGATGCAGCTCTTAACGGAGGAGCCGCAGGCATAAACAGGATATCCCTGCCCCTGAGCGCAAAAGTCAGAGAAGCGGCCGCCAATGGATGGAAAGCACCCTTGAACCTGGTTGGACTGGGAGCTGTTGTTGGGTATGTTGATATTGTTTCATGGGATGCTTTCAGGAAAGTCCTGGAAAAAAAATTTCCTTCATCCGCCATAGTAGAGGCAAACTGGAACGCATTGCAGGCCGGGGCAGCACTTGTCAAATAAACACCTAACCGCAAATGATCTGGAAACGTTTAGCAGAAGGATACTTTATTGCCACTAACCCGGTTCGCTTTTCCAAAAACATTTCTTTAATGTGGGACAGTTATCTATATATCCAGATTCCGCACCAACCTGGCATTGTCTTCAATAAACTTGCGCCTTGGTTCAACTTTATCGCCCATTAAAACCCCAAAAATATTATCTGCCTGAATGGCATCTACCAGCTCTACACGCTTGATAATCCTGCTGCCCGGGTCCATGGTTGTTTCCCAGAGCTGATCCGGATTCATCTCACCAAGGCCTTTATAGCGCTGGATGCCGACCCCTCCTTCCCGGGTCCATTCGTTCAAAAGTTTCTCCAGCTCTTCCTCACGGAACAAGTATTGCTCTTTTTTGCCTTTTTTTACTTTATAAAGGGGTGGTTGGGCAATATAAATAAAGCCGCTGTCAATTAACTCATGCATAAAACGGTAGAAAAAAGTCAGTAGCAATACCCTGATGTGCGAACCATCAACGTCGGCATCAGTCATAATTATAATTTTCTGGTAGCGGGCTCGTTTAATATCAAAATCACTCTCGATCCCTGTTCCCAGGGCGGTGATTAATGTGCGAATCTCTTCGTTAGCCAGGATCTTGTCCAATCTGGCTTTTTCAACATTAAGGATTTTCCCTCGTAATGGTAAGATTGCCTGGAAACGACGGTCACGGCCCTGTTTGGCCGACCCCCCTGCAGAGTCACCTTCAACAAGAAATATTTCACTTTCACCGGGGTCTTTAGAAGTACAATCAGCGAGTTTGCCGGGCAGATTGCTTATCTCCAAAGCATTCTTACGCCTGGTTAGTTCCCTTGCTTTGCGAGCGGCTTCCCTTGCACGTGAAGCCCGGATCGATTTTTCGATAATCCTTCTTGCGACTGCCGGGTTTTGTTCCAGAAATGCTTCTATACCCTCATAGCAGATATTATCCACTGTGCTGCGAACATCACTATTACCCAGTTTGGTTTTCGTTTGGCCTTCGAACTGAGGGTCAAGCAGCTTGACACTTAGAACAGCAGTCAAACCTTCCCTGATATCTTCACCCGAGAGATTACTTTCATTATCTTTTATTAATCCCAGCTTACGCCCAAAATCATTGATCAATCGGGTTAGCGAGACCTTGAAGCCGTATTCATGAGTCCCGCCTTCTTGAGTGTGGATATTGTTTGCATAAGAATAGAGAACTTCGGCATAGCCTGCATGATACTGCAGCGCCAGTTCCACTTCTAAACCGCTTACAGATTTATGAATGTAAAGCGGCTTTTTAGGTACGGTTTCTTTCCCCTGGTTGAGAAAAGCGACATACTGCATCAGGCCCCCGTCATACTTAAATTTTTCACTACGCCCACTGCGCATATCTTTAAAAACGATTTTGGTCCCCTTATTAAGAAAAGCAAGCTCGCGCAAACGCTGAATGATAATCTCGTTTTCAAAATGTACTTTTTCAAATATACTATCATCAGGCATAAATGTAATTTTTGTACCCGTTTTATTTGCACCGGATGTTGCTTTAATCGAGGAAGCCTTTTTCCCTTTCTCATATCTCTGGCTGTAGACTTTGCCATCGCGGTACACTTCCACTTCAAGCCACTTTGACAGGGCATTTACTACTGATACACCCACACCATGCAAACCGCCGGATACCTTGTAGCTGTCACTGTTAAACTTCCCACCGGCGTGAAGTGTGGTCAAAACAACCTCCACAGCAGGCCGCTTTTCCTGGGGGTGATTCTCAACCGGAATCCCGCGCCCATCGTCGATTACAGTTACGCTGTTGTCATCATTTAAAGTCACTTTGATCGATTTACAGTAGCCGGCCAGGACCTCATCAATACTATTATCCACTACTTCGAAAACCAGATGATGGAGGCCACGACTCGAGGTGGATCCGATATACATACTTGGGCGACGCCTTACTGCTTCAAGTCCTTCCAGTACTTGAATGTGCTCAGCATTATAATCGTGATTATTCTTTTCTTTTTTAGCCATTCTTCACCTCTTAAGCCTTAAATAACATAGATTATCCATCTTGTCCGGCACTCATTATTCACTTATCTCATTATACCATTTTTTAAAGAGTTAATCCCAGGCTGCATGTGCACTTCAGGAAGAGTTCCGACGCCTGGATAAAGTAAGTGGTGATATGGGCGAAGTGTAAACACGGTGGTCTGTAACCACAAAAGATTTCGGACGATCAGAACTGCATGAGGTTTTTATAGATCTCTTTGAAGCAGAATCAAGAAACTGTTTGTTGACACTTTTATCCTTTAAATCGAGGTTAAAAATGCCTATTAATTCCCGGTTAAATACAATTTGTGAGCTCCCTATATGCAAAAACATTGCATGCCCCCTTAAGGTTTTTTATTGCTGCATTATTTGGATCGCTTTTTCTATACTTTTAATTATTACATATATATATTAGTTTTCCTTCTTTTCTTGAGACTCTATTTTGAAAAAAATATCTTTGACAATATTTCCTCCCGCAAACTGATTAAGTTTCTTAACCAGGCGGGGCTTTAACATTGACAAGTGGTAAGCCCAAACAGAATCTTTGACAGATACTCTAAGCACTCCACGTGATATTGATTCTGCATGAGTTACTTCTGCCAGTTCAGGACCAACAATACAATCCCAGCTTTCAACAAGCAGATATTGCTGATAACCCTGCCAGAGATTATGGCTTCTTAATAAATTTTCAACTACCTTGCCCACTTTTTTCACTTTTAATTTTCCCCCGGTGAACCGTAATTATTTTATGATCTCTGTCCAGGTTATTAACCAGGTTTTCTACGCCAACGGCTGAAGTAATAAAGCACTGCCCCGTATTATTTTTAAGAAAATCAAGCAGATGCGATTTTCTTTCATCGTCAAATTCGGAAAATACATCATCCAGAAGAATAATCGGGCATTCATCATGCTTTTTATTAAAAAGACTGACCTCCGCCATTTTTAAAGCCAGAGCTGCTGTCCTTTTCTGACCCTGGGATGAATATATTCTAGTATCGTAATCGTTAATCGATATTTTCAAATCATCAAGATGCGGCCCAATTAATGTTGAACCTCTTTTGATCTCCTGATCGCGTTTGGCCTGTAGTGCTCTACGAAAAGATTCTTTCGTCAGCTGTGAATCTCCGCTTGCTTCTATACTGCTGATATATTCTAAAGATAGATTTTCCCTGGAATTTGTCATCTGATTAAAAAAGAGATACGCCTCTTTTTCCAACTCCCCGATCATCCCAAGCCTGTAATGGATGATACTGCTGCCCAATGCTATAAGAGATTGATCCCAGGGTTCGAGAAGATTATTGATCCTGGGATGGTTATACTTATCTTTCAGTAATTGATTGCGTTGTTGTAAAACCCTCTGATAGGCTCTTAATTCCTTAAAATAGACAGGGCTTAACCGGGATGCTTCCAGGTTAAGAAAGCGCCGGCGAATTGAAGGGCCTTCCTTAATGATTTGAAGATCGTCAGGGCTAAATACAACCACAGGAAATTGCTGCAGATTATCATAACGTTTAACCGGATTATTATTGATTATAACTTTGAGCTGCCCATTTTGACGATAGCTGATCTGAACTTCATTTTTAAAATCATTTTTAATAAAACTACCCTTTAGGTAAAAAAAACGATCTTCCCAGTGGGCCAATTCCTGATCCCGGTTTGTGCGAAAAGATCGTGTTACTGATAGGTAATATATGGATTCCAGGAGATTGCTTTTTCCCTGTGCATTCTCGCCGATAATTATATTAAGGCGGGGATGAAAATGCATGTACTGATGCCGATAGTTACGAAATCCCTTGATCAGTAAACTATCTATATATAACAAAAATGCTGCCCCCATAAACTATTAATTGATTTTTTTGATTGGTAAAACAAGATAAAGGTAACTTTGATCATCAATTAATCTAAAAATAAGGGGCCCCCCTTCACCATGAAAATCTATTATTACTTTTTGATCGTCTAATATTTTTAAAATGTCCAGGAAAAAGCGGGTATTGACAAAAAGTTCGAGAGCTTCCCCTTCCTGCTCTACAGGTAAAATTTCTTCCATACTTCCCTGCTGCCCGGTTACCTTAACCTCAAGCTGTTCATCTCTCACAATAATATTTACGGCCTGGTTTTTCCCTTCTGCCAGCAATGCAGCGCGGCTGATTGTATCCTCAAGTAATTTTCTATCTATAATTACACGGGTCTTATATACGCTGGGAATAACACCACTGACATCAGGATACTTTTCTTCAAGCAATCTTGATGCAAAATAAATATCATCAAGTTGAAACGCAAGAATTTTATCTTCATTAAGAATGGAAATGTTTGTATCATTGTCACCTAATATGCGCAGCAGCTCCCGCATTGCCCTGGCCGGTACCAAAGATTTTTTTTCATCAAAATGCCAGCTATCATCCTTAATATCTTTAATGACAAGACGATAAGTATCTGATGCAGTCAGCGAAAAATTTTTTTCTTTAAAAGAAAATAATATACCATTAAATGCCGGACGGGTTTCTTCATTAGATGCTGCAAATAAAACTGTTTTAAGGATTTTTTTAAATTTAGCCTGCTCAAGTAAAAAATCTGACTTAAAGCCCGATTGGCCTTCAAATGAGGTCGGGTAATCTTCCGGATCTGATCCATATAGATGAAATTGGGCTGTACCACCTCTGATGTCCAGTCGAAAATTATCCCAGTTTATATCTATACTAACCTCAGGGGTTGGAAAATAACGCATAATATCAACTATTTTGGGTGGCAGTAATATTTTTCCTGTATCGCTGCCATCATAATCCATTTTAGCTTTAATAAAAATTTCAAGGTTAGTGGATGAAAAGGTCAGACAATCGTGATCTACTTCGAGTAAAATATTACTGATAACTGGAATTGTTGAACGAACAGGTAACGCTTTTTCTACTATTTCCAGGCAATTTGTTAACTGGCTTGCATTGGTAGATATATGCATACCTTAGCACCTCGTTTCAAAATATGCATTTTTATTTTTATTAAAATAGTTATTAACAACATAATAATTAAATTTATATATATATATATAAGATGTCATAATAATAAGGGTTGTGCATATTGTTAGTAAAACAATAATGTTCTAATGAATGGCCGGTCCGAACCGGTTTTTTTGTGGATAAACTCTTAATTCATATGTTTAAAAAAAAGAATAACTTAATAAAAATTATAAGTCTTCGTTCCAAACACAGCTTATTAACAGGTTTATCAGGAGTTATCCAGTATATTATTTTTGATCATTTCAAGACGATTTTTAAAGTCACTATTATTGACAATCAAAGCATCAATTTTTTTAAAAGCATGCAGCACTGTAGTGTGGTCTCTGCCACCGAATTCATTACCAATTTTAGGCAGCGATAAATCTGTAAGCATGCGGCAAAGGTACATAGCAATTTGTCTAGTCAAAGCAATATCCTGTGTTCTTTTTTTTGATAAAATATCTTCCGGCTTGAGATTGAAATTGTCAGCTGTTGCTTCAATTATTCCTTTGACCGTAATATTTTTCTGGCGGGTGAAAATGATATCCTGCAGGGCAGCTTCAGTTAGTTCCAGTGTGACCGGGCATTCTGATAGAGAAGCATAAGCGACTATACGAATTAATGCGCCTTCCAACTCACGGATGTTGGTAATTACTTTGCCTGCGATATATTGAATTACATGTTCTGGAATATCAATACCATCGGAAAGAGCTTTTTTCTTGAGAATTGCTGTTCTTGTTTCCAAATCCGGAGTCTGAAGATCGGTGATTAAGCCCCACTCGAAACGGGAACGCAAACGATCTTCAAGCGTAGGTATCTCCTTTGGTGGGCGATCACTGGAAATGATAATTTGCTTATTGTTATCATGGAGGGCATTAAAAGTGTGAAAAAATTCTTCCTGGGTTTGCTCTTTGCCGGCTAAAAACTGGATGTCGTCTATTAATAAGATGTCCATATTGCGGTACTTGTTTCTAAATTCAAGGGTTTTATTATCTCGAATAGCATTAATAAATTCATTAGTGAATTTTTCTGAAGAAAAATAAAAAACACTTGAAAAGTCATGATTTAACAATGAATACTGTCCAATTGCGTGCAGGAGGTGTGTTTTACCCAGCCCAACACCACCGTATATAAAGAGAGGGTTATAAGCCCGGGCGGGGCTCTCTGCAACTGCAAGTGAAGCGGCATGGGAAAGGCGGTTGCAAGCGCCTACCACAAAAGTATCGAAGGTATAACGGGGATTAAAGCTTGAAATATACTTATTTTTAAAGTGATTTTCGTTATTGTGTGAAGATGTAAAATCCTCAGATTGATTAAATTCCTGGCCAAGGACTTCAACATCAGGGGTATCCTGAAATTCGGAAGTAACAACAAAGGTGACCTGGTGATCGTCATCGGTTATCTCCTTTAAAGCTTTCATAATTTGGTTACGATATCTGCTTTCAAACCATTCTTTAGTAAAATCATTGGGAACTTCAATGACCAGGCAGCGTTTTTCGAGAGAAACAGGTTTAGTTAAATTAAACCAGGTTTCAAAACTTGGTTTGTTCAAGTCCTTACTCAATTCATTTAATGTAAGCTGCCAAATTTCATTAAGTTGGCTGTTCACCTGAAAACCCCCGATATGAAAAGGTAAGGACTGGCTGAGTTATTAACATAAAAATGAGTTATTAACAAAAACTGTGGAAAACTCTGTTTTTTTGGGACAAAAACAAGCTTCTGATAAAAACATATTAACAGATCTTGCTCTTATCTGCAAAGGAAAGATTTTTACATTTTCATCTGCCTTAATAAAAAACTATAGTTTTCTTGACATGCTCACTTTTATTACTGTATAATTTCCGTAATCTCAAAGAAACATGAAAGGTTAAAGATGAAAAGAACTTATCAACCCAAAAAGCGAAAAAGAAAAAGAGTGCACGGATTTTTAAAAAGAATGAGTACCCAGGCGGGAAGAAGGGTTATTAAAAGACGACGGCAAAGAATGAGAAAGAAAATTAGTGCTTGATGCAATTGATGCGATGCACAGGTTGAAAAAAAATTGGGACTTTAAGAGAGTTTACCGCTATGGCAGGACGGTTGTATCACGAAATATCGTCCTTTATTACTGTCCGAATTTGCTTACTTATAATCGAATCGGGTTTTCAATTAGCAAAAAAGTTGGTAAAAGTGTTGTCCGGAATAAAATCAAAAGAACTTACAGAGAGGCTTTTTTAAAGGTGGAAGAGAACCTTTGTAAAGGTTATGATTTTATTTTGATTGCACGAAAGCCGGCAGCAGATATTTCTTTTCAAGAAGCTTGCAAGGAGCTGCATAACCTTTGTCGGAAAAAGCAATTGTTTTTAAAAGAACAATGAAAATATCGGAGCGCCTTGTGACCAAGCTATGTTTGGCGTTGATAAGTTTTTACAGGGTATTTTTATCTCCAATTAAACCTCAGGTATGCCGTTTTTATCCTTCTTGCTCGCAATATACATACGATGCATTGCAAAGATATGGTTTTAAAAGAGGTCTTGTAATGGGGTTTAAAAGAATTTTGCGCTGCCATCCTTTTAGCCCGGGTGGATACCACCCTGTCGAGTAGCATGATTGTAGGAGGCGACTAAATGATTGATGCAATTGCCGAAGTATTCAGTGTGCTTATCAGCTTCATCTACGGCTATATTCCAAATTTTGGCATCGCCATTATCATTATGACCTTAATGGTTAAGCTGGTAACTTTTCCACTTAATAATAAACAGATTAAATCGGCGAAAAAAATGCAGATTCTACAGCCGGAAATGAAAAAGATTCAGAATAAGTATAAGGATGACAAAGAGAAGCAAAACAAGGCTGTTCAGGAGTTTATGAAAGAAAATAATATGAACCCACTGGCCGGCTGCTTGCCCTTACTGGTCCAATTCCCGGTATTAATCGGAGTCTTCCGCCTTTTAAGAGAGCCGGATCTCTTCCTTGATATGGAAGTAATAAACCCGTACCTGTTTCAATCCTCAGAAACGATCAACCTGCTAAGCCTTCCAATGACCACTTTGAGTTTGGAAAGTTTTATAAGTGAAATAAGTATTTATTATATATTCCCTTTGATTGCCGGTGCTACAACTTATTTATATTCAAAAATGTCTATGCCTGCTGACAGCAGCCAGAAAATGCTTATGTATATGATGCCGGCTATGATCACGGTATTCAGTTTCACTTTTCCTGTGGGTTTGGTTATATACTGGACAATGAATAATATCTTTTCCATTGGTCAGCACAAATTTATCACTTCAATGGATAACGCCAAGGAAGAACTTAAGGAAGATATTAAGGTTGACACCAAAGCAGAGTTAAAGGAAAAAAAAGAAAAGGGAGAAAAAGGTTCCGGTAAAAAAGAAAAAGACAGTAAAGAAGATCCTTTAACACGGAAGTTAAAGGAAGAGGAACACCTTACTGTAAAGCCTTCAAACACAAAGAGCGAAAGTGAACCCGAAACCAAAAGAACTAAACCAAAAGGGAAAAAAGGAAAGGGTAAGAAATGAGTGAATATGAAGCCTCGGGACGGAATCTTGATGAAGCTGTAGAAAAAGCACTTGCCACTCTTGGCATTAAAAAGAGCAATGCTGAAATAGAAGTTGTAGGTGAACCGGCCCAGGGCATCCTGGGCATAATAGGCAATAAGGAGGCCCGGGTTAATGTAAGGGCAATTTTAGGTCCTGTTGAATATCTCAAGTCATACCTTGAAGAACTATTAATGTACATGCAAATCGAAGGCCGCGTAATTGTTAGTGAAGATGAAGAAAAGGTGGAAGCAGAGATTTTTGGCCAGGATGTGGGTGCATTGATTGGGCGCCGTGGAAAAACCTTGAGTGATTTGCAATACCTGTTAAATGTTATTATGAGAAGACAGTTTGCAACCCTTAATAAAATGATTGTACTGGATGTCGAAAATTATCGGGTTAGACGCGAAAAGACACTGACCCAGCTGGCTAAAAATATTGCGCGCAAAGTGAGCGAAGAAGGCTGTGAGCAGGCCATGGAACCGATGAATCCGCAGGAGAGACGAATTATTCATATCGCGCTTCAGGATTATCCCGGAGTTACAACTTACAGTGAAGGAGAAGAACCTTACCGGAAGGTTGTTATTGCTCCGAGTTAAGGAGGGTTTTGAAGCGCCGCCCCATAAGTGGGGCGGTTTTTTAATGTTATCTACAGGAGGAATTATCATTGCTCGAAAATGACACAATATGCGCAATCAGCACTCCCCTTGGTGAAGGAGGTATTGGCATTGTCCGACTTAGTGGTCCCGGTGCTTACAATATCGCCGGGAGTATTTTTGAGTGTTCTAAAAGCAGCAACCCCGGATATCCAATACCTCGCTGCCTTTATCATGGATATATAAAAGACAAACAAGGAGCGGTGCTAGATGAAGTGCTGGTTTCTTTCATGCCTGCCCCTTACACCTATACACGGGAAAATATTGTTGAGATTAACTGTCACAGCGGAATATTCGCTCTGAGAGCTATACTGAAGAGAGTGATGGATTCCGGAGTTCGGTTGGCAGAGCCGGGCGAATTCACAAAGCGCGCTTTTCTACATGGCAGAATCGATCTCAGCCAGGCTGAAGCGGTCATGAATATAATCAGGGCGCGTTCTGAAGAGGCAGTTAAAGTTGCAGCCCGTGCTTTGCAGGGGGATTTAGCTGTTCAGATAGAACATATCAGAGATAAAATAATAAACATTCGTGCTCCGATTGAAGCATGGTTTGATTATCCTGAGGAGTTCTCCGATGATCTCCCCAGCTTAGATCATATTAAAGTTGAACTGGATCAGCTGCAGCAATTACTGCAGGCACTTCTAAAAGGCGTTGATAGAAACAGAGCTTACCAGGAAGGCGTTAGTGTCGCAATAATTGGCAGGCCCAACGTTGGCAAATCATCACTCTTAAATGCCCTGCTGCGGCAGCAGCGTGCTATTGTACATGAACTGCCTGGCACTACACGTGATATGCTTGAAGGGTATATGAACTTGGGAGGCTATCCGATCAGCCTGGTTGATACTGCAGGGATACAGGGCACTGCAGATCCGGTTGAGAAACAGGGAATTGAAAGATCGCGGCTAGCTGCTGAAAGGGCCAGGTTGCTCATTGTGGTTCTGGATGGTTCAGCATTATGGACCAAAGCAGATTCTGAAATTGCCGCGTTACGACGCCCGGGTCAGGGATTGGTGGCTGTGATAAACAAAATAGATTTAGAACAGAAATTATCTGATGATGTAGTACGGAATTGGCATCAAGAGGCAGAAATTGTTAAGACTGCAGCGCTGACAGGAGAAGGGATTCAGCTGCTGGAAGATGCGGTGACAAGACAACTTGATCAAGTATTGGGCACAGCAGGCGAATCACCAATGTTAGTTTCGATAAGACATGAAGAGACAATTTGCGAAACAAAGAAAATTATTGACAATTCCATCAATATCTTAGAGGATTATCCCGTTGAACTAATAAGCCTTGAACTGCAAACCGCCTGGCTTAAACTGGGAGAAATTACTGGTGATACAGTAAATGAAACCCTTCTGGATAAGATCTTTAGTGAATTTTGTTTGGGCAAGTAACTATTGACGAAAGAAGGGCCAGCAATGTCCGGCAAATCACCGGAAGTAAGGATTGAGGAAATATGTAACTCGCTCCAGATAGAGGTTGACCCCAGAAGCAGGGAAATGCTGCTTCAGTATGTTAATTTGCTGATTAGTGGGCTTCGGAAACAAAGACTGACCGGGGAGCGATCATTAAAAGGATTAATTGATAAACAGCTTTATGATTCGCTGTACCCATTAAAAGTAATTAGTTTTGCCGGGGAGAGTAAAGTCCTCGATATAGGCAGCGGGGGAGGTTTGCCCGGGGTTCCATTAAAAATATGTTTGCCTGAAATCTATATGTACCTGTTGGATTCAAATAAGCGGAAAATTATCTTTTTGAGGAATACTGCTGAGGCGATCGGGTTAAAGCGTATAGAGTTTTTAAACAGCAGAGCGGAAGAACTTGGACAAAAAAGTGAACACCGGGAGCAGTACGATTATGTTTTAAGCAAAGCTGTCGCAGAAATGGCCGTGTTAGCAGAACTCTCTCTGCCATTTCTTAAAATCGGCGGGAAGGCAATATTTTACAAAGGACCGCGAGGACAGGACGAAGCAGATAGGGCTAAAAAGGCAATAGAGCTTTGTGGTGGAGAAATAATAGAAGCGAAAAATTATTTCTTGGATAACGGAGAAATAAGGTCTCTATATTTGCTTGGGAAAAAGGTTGAAACTCCTTTTCGATATCCTCGTCCGTCGGGAAAACCCGGCAAAAAGCCGCTCCTATAATTTAAAAAAGTGAATATAAATTAAAAATTGGTTGAAGGAAAGAAAAGCTGGTTGTCAAATTAAAGGACAATAGCGAAACAAAAAAAGAACGTGGGTGTTATGATCAAAAAGCAGATTGAAAATTACTCTTTCAGTGTAACAGAAACGGCTTCAGACAAGGTTTTAGCCATTGATATTGAAAGGATCGGGCCGAACCCATACCAACCTCGTCGCGAAATTGCAGAAGAAAAAATATTCGAACTGGCTCAATCAATAAGGACAAGCGGTTTGATTCAACCGGTTGTAGTACGCAGAGTGGCAAATGGGTATCAACTGGCTGTCGGTGAAAGGCGCTTGCTAGCTTGTAGAAAACTTGGTTGGAAGAAGATTTCTGCTGCAGTAAAAATTCTTTCTGATGATGCTATGGCAACGATCGCCCTTGTTGAAAATCTGCAAAGAGAAGATCTGAATTATATTGAAGAAGCTGTAGGTTATATTAGCCTGTTGAATAATTTTAATCTTACCCAGGAAGCTTTGGCCAGGCGTTTGGGCAAGAGCCAATCAACCATTGCTAATAAAATAAGGCTGCTTAAGCTGTCTGAGCCTGTTCGGTCCCAACTGCTTGACAAAGGGCTGTCGGAAAGGCATGCCCGAGCCCTGCTAATGCTTAGCTCCGATGATGACCAGATAAAAGCGATCCATGAAATTGCAGCACAAGGGTTAACTGTAAAGCAGGCCGAAAAATGTATTGACAAGCTTGCAGAAACGGAATCTTGCCGAAAAAAAACTTCACGGTCTAAGCCTATAATCAGGGATATGCGAATAGTTTTGAATACCATTCGCGAGGCAGTGGGCATTATTCGAAACTCGGGGCTATATCCTGAAGTAATTGAAACTGTTGAACCTGATTATATAGAAGTTAGAATCCGCCTTACAAGGGAAATGTTAAAATCAGGGCCGAGGCACAATAAGACATAATTAGAGATTGATGACGGAATAGCTTAGGAGAGGTCTAAAATGGCGCGTATACTTGCAATTACTAACCAAAAAGGCGGCGTGGGTAAAACCACTACAGCGATCAATTTGAGTGCGTCTTTAGCAAAGCTGGGAGCAAAAGTACTATTAGTTGATATTGATCCACAGGGAAATGCTACCAGCGGGGTTGGCCTTTCCAGAAAGGAAATCAAGGCCTGCATTTATAACACTTTAATCGATGATCTACCGATAAAAGATATTGTGCTGCCGACGCAGTGGGATAATCTTTTCGTGGTTCCCGCAACCATACAGCTGGCAGGAGCAGAGATTGAACTTGTCTCTCTTTTGTCGCGTGAGGAAAAATTAAAGCGGGCCCTGGTTCCGGTCGCAAATAACTATGACCTTGTCATTATTGATTGCCCCCCATCACTCGGCTTGTTGACTCTTAATGCAATGAATGCCGCTAACGGGGTTATTATTCCAATTCAATGCGAATATTATGCACTGGAAGGGCTTGGCCAGTTAATGAATACAATAAACCTGGTACGAAAACATCTCAATAAGGGTCTTTGCATTGAAGGCGTAGTATTAACCATGTATGATACAAGAACGAATCTATCTGAGCAGGTTGCTGAAGAGGTAAGGAGCTATTTCAAGCAATATGTCTATAGAACAATTATCCCGCGTAATGTGCGTTTAAGTGAAGCACCCAGCTATGGGCAGCATATCCTGGAATATGATCCACGCAGCAAGGGAGCTGAACTCCATATTGCTTTAGCCCGGGAGGTTTTAGACAATGAGTGAAAAAAGACGACTAGGAAGAGGATTAGGAGCTCTGATTCCCCATACTCTTACCGATTCAACTGATACAAGTGAAATTGCTCTAAACAGCATTGAACCGAACCCTTATCAGCCCAGGCGCCACTTTAACGAAGAAAAACTAAAAGAGCTGGCGGCATCAATTAAGGAGCATGGAGTGCTCCAGGCTGTCGTTTTGTCTCCTTCCGGAGAAGGCGGCAAATATATTTTAGTGGCCGGTGAAAGGCGATGCAGGGCAGCTCGAATTGCCGGGCTCAATACAGTCCCGGCGGTGGTTAAATCATTTGATAAAAGCTCATTATTGGAAATTGCTTTGATTGAAAACCTGCAGCGAGAAGACTTGAACCCGGTCGAAGAGGCCCAGGCTTATAAAAAGTTAATGCATGATTA
This sequence comes from Bacillota bacterium, assembly GCA_051748565.1. GTDB lineage: Bacteria > Bacillota > Dethiobacteria > DTU022 > DTU022 > SKPH01. Next base: position 19,520 of record JBNJHN010000031.1, read on the forward strand.
TAATTACACGCAGGAAGAGTTGGCCCAAAGGCTGGGACGCAGTCGGTCTTCCATTGCCAATAGCATCAGACTTCTTTCATTTTCCGATGAAATCCTGGAAGCACTGGCGGAAGGGAAAATTACTCCTGGCCAGGCACGCCCGTTACTGAGCATAAACGATCCAAAGCAACAGCAGTTAGCGGCAAAAAAGATTATTGAGGGGAGTCTTTCATCCAGAGAAGCAGAAAAAATGGCTATCAGAATGAATTATAAAAACAACAAAATTAAAGATCGCGAAGAAGTAATAACCGAAGATCCGTTACATGCTGAAATCCAGCTTCAGATGCAGAGAGCCTTGGGCACCAAGGTCAGGTTAAAGCAGGGTAAAAGCGGCGGCACGATTGAAATATTTTATTATGGCGAAGAAGATCTTGAACGCCTGATAGCAAAGCTATTGCCCGAAGGGATATAAAATGTTTCACGTGAAACATTAACCTTGTTTATATAAAATGTTTCACGTGAAACATTCAGCGAAAGTTCTGTGTCGTTTGGTTTTAATTTGCTTTGCCCTCCTCCTTAGATTTTTTCGCTCATACATGAAAGCTTTTGGCCCATTATTTCCATCTGCCCCTGATTAATTGTGAGAGGTTCCTTGGTTCCGGTTC
>JBNJHN010000032.1:0-9431 GCA_051748565.1 Bacillota bacterium
CTTAAGTAATTATCTTTTTTTAGGGGATTGCAACTTGGGCTGAATAGATAACAGACCGTCATACTAAACAGGTGGCAATAATTTATTTACAAGATTGAGGTTTCGATGTCAGCGCTATGGCAGCAGGATAATACAGACATCAAAAACAGTCTCTGCTTCAGAAAAAATCTGGGATAAAGAAACTTTCTACACTATTCTAATCCGTTAGTCGAGAGTTCAAATCCTTCCAGGCGCGCCAGTCAATACAAGGGTCATGTGGATATTCATATTCCAAGGCCTTTTTAGTTTGAAGTTGCAGATTTTCGGCCCGATTTGTCATGGTTAGAGGGGAAAAGCTGTCAAAAGCCGGCATTTGCCACAAAGAAGTTGACCTGTTCTAAAAAAACATGCTATTATGATTTGATTTTATAAATCAAACTTCCCAAAAGTTCAAACGGAGTTGCCTTAAATGGCCATTACAGTCAGGGATGCGCTTCAGATTGGTGAGCTGGTCAGGGCAAAAGTGCTGGCCGGCAGCAACGGGTTAGACAACGAAATCCGCTTCGTTGATATTATTGATGTTCCTGATGCTGCGATCTGGTTCCGCAGGGACTCACTCTTATCGACAACTTTTTATGCCCTAAAGGATGATATTGAAGCTCAACTGCAGGTACTTGATGATATTAAAGCCTGCGGAGGTTCAGGTTTGATAATCTTTTCCCCGGAGCGATATATAACTCAGATTGATGAACGCCTGATGCAGAAAGCAGATCAGCTAAATCTTCCCCTGCTGCAAATGCCTGACTGTTCCTATATCGATGTTATCGTACCGGTAATGAGTGAGATTCTTGACAAACAGGTGAAAGCGCTGGAATACGCCCAGAATGTTCACAGCATGATGACGAATATGGTCCTTAAAGGCGAGGGCCTCCAGGAACTGTTATCTTCCCTTTCTGTATTATTGAAAAAGCCAGTATTATTGGCCGACGAAAGCTTACACCTGCTAAATGCTGCAGTTTATCCTGAAGATAAAGTTTCCTCTCCCCTTCTGATGGAATGGCAAAACAGGGGAAGCCAACTCCCGATTACAGACTTTTACCCCCGCAACCTGCTTAGCAAGCTGATATATAATAAAATACCCGCAAAACATATACATGATTCTGATCAGAGCGGGCACTTTGATTTCCTCTTTCCGGTAGTAGCTGGAGAAAATTGCTACGGTGTGTTAATTGTTCCCGATCTTGAGACTGAACTAAGTAAGGCTAAGACGGTGGCCCTGGAAGCCGGTGCAATGGCTATCGCCCTCGATATTCTCAAGAATAAAGCAGTCGCTGAAACTGAACGGAAAAATCAGCTAGATTTTTATAACGAATTGCTGCTGGGTAATATCAAAAACAGGGAAAATATCATCTCCCGGGCCAGAAAATTCGGGCTTGACGCAACCGGTAGTTACTATGTTTTGCTGGCCGAACTGGATAAAGAGCACATTTATCATATCAAGTCGGAACAGCAGGACCCAAAATATAAAACTGAGCTTGAAAATAAACTCCTCCACCTGCTTAACTATTCCCTAATGAAGGAAAATGTCCGGGGAGTGGTAGTAGAAACCCTCGGCAGCCTGGTCGCACTAATCAGGGTGCCTGATGCGTTGACGAGAGAGGCTGCACTTAGATACGGCAAAGAAATAATGAATAAGATCCGTGAGAATGTACAACAATCCCTGGAGGGTATACCGGTTTATATGGCGATTGGAGATTACTGTGAAGATATTGATAGGATCAGCGCAGGCTACATGGAAGCCTGGGAAACAATCGACATTGGCAAAAAGATATACTCTGTCGATTTTGCTCTTACCCACAGCGAGATGGCGCCTTACCATATTGTAAAGCGATTCTTATCCAATTCTGATAGTTCTAAGCTCTATGAATATATTTTTGAACCACTTCTAAGCTATGATCGGGAAAAGGGGGGCGAACTTGTCCAAACCCTGGAAACCTACGTAGAATGTAATTTTTCGCGTACTAAAACAGCCGAAAAAATGCACCTGCATCGCAACTCTCTTAATTATCGCCTGCAAAAAATAGAAGAGCTTCTGGGCCAGGATATCAGCATGCTGGATACATTTCCTCTTTTACTTGCTTCAATAAGCCGCCGTATTTCCCAATAAAGCCCTCACTTATTTGTGCATTTTGCACAAAACACGCCCTGTATTTCTGTCTACATCACAAAGGTAATTTCAAAGAAAAATTTAAATAGCCCTATAGTTCTGCATATTTAATTTTACCGACACTTTTAGAAAGAGAGATGAAGCGGGTGTTATACCTGAGAAGTGCGTTTGATTTATGTACGGGTTGCGAAGCGTGCCTGCTGGTTTGCTCCAGCCGGGCAACTGGAGGTTATAATCCCCGGTGGGCGAGGATGAAGGTTTTTAGCGAAAATGAAAACTTGTTAAACCGTCCTTTAGTCTGTACCCAGTGTGAGAATCCTTTCTGTATGCACTCCTGCCCTGTGGAAGCAATCAGTAAATCGGAAAAAACCGGTGCAGTGCTGATCGATAAAGAGAGATGCACCGGCTGTGGAAATTGTGAAAAGGCATGCCCTGACGGCATGATCCAGCTGGACGTTTCAGGCAAAGCAGATAAATGTGACCTTTGTGATGGCGACCCCCTGTGTGTGCAATACTGCGTGCCAAAAGCCCTGAAACTTGTTGAATTGCGGGAGGTGGCTTCAAAGTGACCTCGGTATATATGGGGAAATTACTCTACATCGATCTTGACACCGTAACAAGCTATGATCTGCCTCTTGAGCAAGGGCTGATAGACGATTTTGTGGGGGGCAAAGGATTCGGAGCAAAAATACTTTATGATTTGCTGCCTGCCGGCTGCGACCCGCTCTCTTCCCAGAATCTGCTAATGTTTATGGCGGGTCCCCTTACAGGTACCCTGGCGCCGGCAATGCGGGGATGTGTGGTCACCAAATCGCCACTTACGGGTACTTTTACAGACTCTTATTTCGGCGGTCATTTTGCCCAGGAAATCCGGTACTGTGGTTATGACGGTATTATAATTTCCGGCGCTGCTGCTGAACCGAGCTATATATGGATCGATGATGGAAAAGTAGAGATCAGGTCTGCTGAAAATATCTGGGGCCTGAATACCTTTGCCACTGTTGAAAAAATACGTTCTATTATGGGAGATTGCACCGTAAAAACTGCCTGTATCGGCCCTGCCGGTGAAAAGATGGTTTCCTTCGCTTTGATTAATTGTGAATTTAATCGTCATGCCGGTAGAGCAGGCACGGGTGCGGTCATGGGTTCGAAAAAATTAAAAGCACTTGTTTTGAGAGGAAGGCACACAATTACCCCGGCCGATCCAGCTGCGTTCTGCGACGCGCTCGACCAGGCCTACCGTGAGCTTGCAGAAGATGAAACAATAGGTTTTTTTAACACAGATGGCACTGCCGGATCGATTGATTTTGCCAATGAGGAGCAGCTACTGCCTGCCTATAATTATTGTAACGGAGTATTTAAAGACGCCGGCGGTTTAAACGCTGAAGCCCAGCGTAAACAATTTTGGACTCGTAATACGGCCTGTGCCGGTTGTCCGATCGCCTGCGGTAAGATCGGTTCGATACGGAGAGGGCGCCACAGGGGGTTAATTTCAGATGTTGTGGAATACGAAACCGCTGCGATGGTCGGAAGCAATTTAGGCATTGGCGATATCCGTGAAGTAGCTTATCTGGTTAAGAAATGCGATGCGCTCGGCCTGGACGGTATGTCTGCCGGAGGGGTTGTCGGTTTTGCTATTGAAGCTTTTCAAAAAGGGTTAATTAATAGAACCGATACGGATGGCCATGAATTGCAATTCGGCGATGCCGCTACTGTAGAGTTCCTCCTGGAAGCGATTGCTTCCCGTGCAGGGATGGGGGATACTTTAGCCAATGGGGTGAAAGCAGCTGCAGAAGAAATTGGTGGAGGCGCCTCGGATTTCGCTGTGCACATTAAAGGCTTGGAAAGCCCTGCCTGGGGACCTCGCAGTGTCCCCGGAATGGGGCTGGCACTGGCCACTGCTGATCGCGGGGGCTGTCACCAGCGCGCCTTTCCCATTCTCTATGAGATAGGCGGTGAATGGAAGGGAAAACAGGTTGACAGGCTTTCATTAGATGACAAAGGTGAAATTGTAGTCCATCTGCAAAATTATTTGGCTGCCCTTGACACCCTCATAAAATGTGATTTTGCACAGTATGGCATCAAAAACATTACTTATTGTTCGATGCTTGAAGCGGCAACCGGGGACCGATGGGGTGTAGAAAAACTTATGCATCTTGGTGATCGGATCTGGAACCAGATCAGGCTTTTTAATTTACGTGAAGGCTTTACACGTGCCGATGATACTCTGCCCCGGCGTTTTACTGAGGAATCGCTTCCGGAGGGACCCTTTAAAGGAGAACGAATCAAGCTGTCTGATATGGACCGTTTGCTTGACGACTATTATTCCGTCCGGGGTTGGGACAAAACAGGGAGGCCGACTGACCGCAAACTTGCCGAGCTTGGACTGGATCTAATGCCGGTTTTAATCCGACGGCCTGCGCCTATTATCTAATGTAAGCCATTTTTCAAATTAAGGAGGAGTAACCTTCGTGAAAGATTTAAGGAAGCTGCATTATTTTGAGGTACCAACAGTAATGAAGCATGGTCTTAAAGCGGTTGATAACCTGCCTGAAGAGCTGGCTTTGCTGGGGGTAAAAAAACCGCTAATTGTAACCGATCAGGGGGTAGTGAACGCAGGCCTGCTTGACAGGGTTGTTCAGCCCCTGAAAAATGCTTCAGCGAATTATGTTATCTATGACGCGGTAGTCTTTAACCCACCGCTGGCCACAGTTGCAGCAGGAACTGATCTGTATAATAAGAATAGCTGTGATGGGCTGGTCGCCCTTGGCGGGGGAAGTGCAATGGATTGCGCAAAGGCTATCGGCGTGGAAATTGCTCATGGTGAACCGGTACTGGAGTATGAATGTGCAGAGGGTAAAAAAGAACTGAGCAGGAGGATTCCTCCCCTCACCTGTATACCAACCACCGCCGGAACCGGCAGCGAGGTTACCCTCTGGGCAGTGATTACTGACCCGGCCAGGGAGTATAAGTTCAATGTAGGTGGTCCGCTGCTGGCGGCACACCTGGCTTTGATTGACCCTCTGTTACACTTATCCCTGCCGGCCGATGTAACTGCAGGAACCGGCATGGATGCTCTTTGCCACGCCATCGAATGTTATACCTGTGCATATGCTCAGCCACAGACTGATGCTGTTGCCCTGATGGCCATTGAATATGCCGGTAAATACCTGCGCCGTGCGGTTGCTTATGGCCAGGATGTAGATGCTCGTTACTACATGGCCATGAGCGCCATGCTGGCAGGTCTTTCCTATGGTGCTGAAAGTGCCGGTGCCGTGCATGCCATAACGCAGACGATGGGCGGAATTTTTCCTGTCCACCATGGAATAGCCGTAGGTGCTACCCTTGTTCCGGTAATGGAATATAACTGGATGGGTGAGCCTGCAAAATATGCCCGAATTGCCATGGCCCTTGGTGTGCCGACCTTCGGCATGACTGAACGGGAAGCAGCGCTGGCTGCAGTTGAAGAGGTGAGAACCCTCGTAAGTGACATTGGCATTCCGAGCCTCAGAAAGATGGGTATTAAGGAACCCGATATTCCGCGCCTGGCAAGGGAAGCTTTTAATGATCCACAGACTATAGGCAACCCGCGAGACCTGACTGTCGAAGCTTACGAAGAGATATATGCCCGGGCCCTCTAGCATAGAGGCCGGGCTTTATTTGTTTTCTCAAATTATATATAATAGATAAAATTCTAACTTTGTCAGGTGGGTGTCTAATACGATTATTGCAGACTATTACAAAGAATCTTTAAGGATTATAAGGGAAGCTGATGAAAAGGCTATAGTTTTGCGTCTGATTGGCGGGCTTGGCATTCGCCATGTCAGCCCCAGTGCCCTTAAACTGCCCTGGAAGCGCGTCTACAAAGATATTGATTTTGTCGCTTCCAAAAAAGGAAGGGAAGGTTTGGAAACTTTCTTTGAAGAGCAGGGCTATGAACCAAACAGGCAGCGCAATCTTTTCAGTGGTGATAAACGCCTGCTCTTTTACGATCAGGAAAACAGCAGGCAGGTCGATATCTTCATTAGTGTTTTCGACATGTGTCACTTCTTAGACCTGGAGGACAGGTTGCAATTATCGGACGTGACACTTACTCCTGAGGACCTGTTCCTGACCAAGATTCAAATTATCGAATTAAACGAGAAGGACGCCCTGGACTTAGGAGTCCTTCTTTACGATACTGAGGTGGGCAAGGACGGGAAAAAAGGAGGTTTTGATTTGCGATATGTTGCCCGGCTCTGTGCACACAACTGGGGGTGGTACAGGACAGTTACCAAGAATATCGAAGAACTCAAGAATTATATCAACCGTCTTGAAAAAGCAGCTTCCGCGGAAAGAGAAAAGATAATCACTAACCTGGAAACAATAGAAAAAGCCATACATGATCATCCAAAATCTCTTTCCTGGAAATCGAGAAATGTTATCGGAGATAAAGTGCAGTGGTATAAATTGCCTGAAGATCTCGGATAGTAAAACTATGAGCAGGAGGATTTATAATGGCTGATAAAAACGGATTGGAAGGAAAAGATAGTGGCCTTTTTGTTCGTCAGGCAACAGGTTTGGTCAGAGAGTGGTCTATATTCGACGCGTTCGTTTACGCCTTTTTCTCCGTTAACCTGATTACTCTGGGCCTTTACATCTTTTCATTTGCGCCATACATCCCCGACGGACATCTGGTTACAGCAATTATTGTTAGCACTGTTTTTATTGTTTTTTTGGTTATTGTCTATGCCATGCTTATTTCAATATTACCGCGAGCCGGTGGGGATTATGTTCTTCAAACCCGTATTTTGGGTGGTCCTTTAAGTTATGTTCTTCCCTTTACCGGATGGGTCTTCATTCTCTGGCTTTGGGTTCCGCTCTATGGAAACATGCTTTCCTGGAATGTATTTACCCCGCTTTTTACGCTTCTTGCCGGAATGACCGGAAACCAGGGGTTACTGGATGTTGCTTTTTGGTTTAACGGCGTTCACGGACTCTTTGTTTCGGCACTTCTGGTCTGCGTCCTGGCTTCTATTGTAATCAGCCTTGGTATGAAGGGCTATGCCCGGGTACAGAAATTCTGTTTTTATCTCGGCATGGCCGGCCTGTTAACAGTCTTTATCCTATTATTGGCCAATGATAACGCAACATTTATTGAGCGGTTTAACGCTTTCTCAGCAGGAATCGGGGCCGGCGGCAATGTCTATTCGGATATTATATCAAGTAGCTCCGAAGCCGGTTATGATCCTATTGCCTGGAACAACCTGGCTCTTCTCGCCAGCTTACCCTTGATTCCCATGGTAGTATTTTTCAATCTCTGGCCTAACTGGGGTGCTACCCTCTATGGTGAAGTGCGTGGAGCTTCCGAGTTCCGCCGTAACTTCATGGGCATGTTCCTTGGTCTGGTTGTTACCGGAATCCTGGCTGTTATTCTTTTAGCCCTTGTTGCTCGCACTATAGGCTGGGATTTCTACCTGGCTTCCAATTTTGCTTTTTACGAAGGATTCTCGGGCTTCCCGGTTTTTCCCTTTCCCGGCCTGCTGGCTGCAATGCTAACGGAGAATCCCCTTTTACAGCTCTGGGTTATTATTTCCCTCAGTGGATGGTTCTTCGGCTGGATGGGAACCGTATTTCTTTCCTCAACACGAGTGCTTTTTGCAGCATCTTTCGACCGGATGCTTCCCGAGTGGGTTTCCAATCTTAACCCGAAAACCCGCAGCCCCTATAATGCTCTGATGCTGATGACCATTCCCGCTGTTGCCGTAAGCTTCCTTTTCTACTATGTGCCAGGGTTTGATGTTTTAACCCTGAATGCTACAGTAGTTATCGCAATATGTTTCCTGGGCACGGCAGTGGCTGCGATTGTCCTGCCATATAGAAAACCTGATCTTTATAATGCCTCTCCTGTAGCCCGTTACAAAATTCTTGGACTTCCGGCAATCACGATCTGCGGGATAATCCTGGCCGGGTTCCTGTTGTTTAATATGGTCCTATGGTTTATGGACCCGGTTTACGGAGTGCATGATCCTTATTCCGCTGTTTTCATGCTGGTTCTTTATTCTCTTGCGTTCATAATCTACTTTACCTATCTGTCGCGCAACAAGAAGCTGGGAATTGATGTTAGCAAGACTTACGACGAAATACCGGTGGAGTAACTGTTAAAATATTTTTTTTCAGTAGTTTTTCTTATACTGCGTTTTACTGATAAAGGAGATATCAATATGACTAAAATCTTTTTTGCAACTGACATACACGGTTCAGAAAAATGCTGGAAAAAATTTATAAACGCCGGTATATTTTATGAAGCCAGTACCCTGATCCTTGGCGGCGACATGACCGGTAAAGCTATTGTTCCGGTTATCAAAGAAAAGGAAGGGCTCTATCGTGCCTATTTCCTGGAACAGGAACATCAGCTTAAAACCAGGCAGGAATTGGAGCATTTAACACAAGCTGTCAGGGATCGGGGTTACTACCCGGTTCACCTGGACAGAGAAGAGATAAGTGTCCTGGAAAACGACAAAATGAAACAGGAAGAGCTCTTTAAAAAAGAGACGCTGGAAACTGTTAGAGGCTGGATTGAGTGGGCGGAAGAACGCCTTAAAAAAACCAGGATACCATGTTATGTTTGTCCCGGGAATGATGATACATTCGAGATTGATGAGTTATTTAACCAGTCTGATTATATTGAACTGGCCGAGGGTAAATTAGTCCAGCTGCCTCTCGATTACCAGATGATCAGCACAGGATGGAGCAACCCGACGCCCTGGAAAACCTACAGGGAATGTTCCGAAGAAGAGTTGGAGAGTCGGATTAGGGAATCGATCGATAAGCTTGATCCGGCGAAACCTGCTGTTTTCAATATCCATCCACCACCATACGGCCTCGGCCTGGATGAAGCACCGGAACTTGATGAAAACCTCCGGCCCAGGTATGCAGGGCGTGCGCTGATACCCGTTGGCAGTACTGCCGTACGAAAGTTAATTGAAGAATACCAGCCCCGCCTGGCCTTATTTGGCCACATTCACGAGGCCAAAGGGGCAACACGCTGCAACAAAAATACACTCTGCATCAATCCTGGCAGCAACTACGAACAGGGTGTCCTGATGGGCGCCTTGATCAACCTCGAAAAAGATAAAATTGGAGAATTCCAGCTAACCACCGGTTAGCGTTGCAGAGGGACGGAGTTCTTGCAACAAATAAAAAGCTAGTTATGTATGTTCAAAACCGGCCCTGGAATCTAAAAGGCCGGTTTGTTTTATTCATAGTGAAAAAGATAGGAAGTATCATTTCATGGCTTAAATTA
>JBNJHN010000032.1:9531-19529 GCA_051748565.1 Bacillota bacterium
CTAGTTATGTATGTTCAAAACCGGCCCTGGAATCTAAAAGGCCGGTTTGTTTTATTCATAGTGAAAAAGATAGGAAGTATCATTTCATGGCTTAAATTAGTATTGTGTTCCCATCGATGCCAGAAATGCTTAAAAACAGGGATATAATGCTACTAAAGAGTATATGGCATATTAAATAACAACAAATAGATGAGGTAAGAATTTGCTTAACCAGGTCGGCTCGGTGACAGTTGAAGGTGCAGGGGTATTTATATCAATACTTTTAATCATTGTGTTGATCAGACGCAATTGGCCAATGTACTGGGCCCTGCTGATAGCCATCTCAACCCTGGTTGCAACAAACGGTATATCAGTTAATGAGAATTTTTCCATTCTGTTTGACTCAATAACTAGCCACACTGCTTTTTATCTCGTCTCAATGGTTTTATCCATTACTCTGCTTGGGCATCTGCACCGGGAAATCGGAGCAATGGAAGAAATGATCGGCAAACTGCGTTTATTAATCCGCGACTCCCGGGCTTTAATCATATTTCTCCCGGCAACAATATCTCTATTTTCATCTGTGCCCGGTGGAGCGATTGTATCGGCTCCCATGGTTGAAGAAACAGGGCGGAAACTGAAAATGCCACCCCTGGAAAAGGCAGTATCTAATATGGTTTATCGCCACCTGGTAGTCCTGATAACTCCTTTTAATGCCAGCCTGGTAATGGCTTCAGCATTAAGCGGAATCAGTATTGCCGGGTTCTTAAGTTATACTGTGCCAGTAGTTGCTATAGTCTTTATAATTACTGCTATATTGATTTACAGGCGTTACCCAAAGCCGGACCAAACCGACAGCACAGTATCTGCAAACAAGGGGAATGCTGAAATCCTTTTAAATATAATTTACCTGGCATTACCTTATATCATAGCTATAACCCTCGGACTTGCCGTTGGAGTGTTCTTTCCCTTGGCGATCCTGGCCGGCATAGCAGTTTGCCTCTTTATAAAAATACCCCAGCAAAAAATCCGGCTTACACTTTATAAAAGAATGATCACCTTATCTCAGGGCATAAATTGGTCCTTAGCTTTGTCAACACTAACTATAGTCATTTATAAAGATTACATGCTGCAGGCTGAATCGTTTCAGCAGTCAGTTCATTACCTGCTCGATCAGGGAATACCCCTGTTAGTGCTCATAATTATTTTACCTTTCATAACCGGTTTTATCACGGGTAATAATGCGGCTTCACTTGGTATATCAATGCCAATTTTAATTCCCCTGCTAAGCCCGGAAATGATGTCGATGCGTTACCTGGGGATCTTATATTTAAGTTCATATGCCGGTTATTTCGGATCTCCCGTCCACTTATGTACATACGTGACCAATGAATACTTCAAAACACCTCTTTATGCACTTATCAAACATGTCAACGCTTATGGTGTAATTTTGCTTTTAGTGGGATTGCTGATCGCCCGGTTATATTAATTCCAATAAATAGAAAAAGCAGGGAGTTTGCAAATAATAAATACAGTTTCCCCTGCTTTCACCTTCAAATGATATTTACCTTTAGCAAACCGGATAGATATATGGAAAGTAAGCAGATTAATGAGGTTTCCTGCATCCTGGAAGTTATCTTATGTAATGAAATTATTCACCCCGGCCGAATGCGTATCTTAATAAAATAAGCAATAGGGGGAAAATAGTCAGCTCATAATATCAATTAAAACCCTGAAAATGAAATAAATAATACCGAGGATATAAAATAGTTACCCCGGATTATGAGTTTCCGTTTCCAATTTTCCTGTCCATAATTTCTAAAGCTCTGACTATAAGTTCTTTGCCGTCGCCCAATCCTTTCTTATAGCCTGCTTCATAGCCTAGTTTATGGCCTGATTTAAATGCCTCTTGCCTGTTTTTCATATGCTCCATAGCCGATTCCGCTTCTTCCTTGCTTTCATAATATTCAAAGTTCGAGGTTCGCATAGAGTCTATTCGCCACTCTAAAACCCAGTTAGCTTCTTTCGGCTCATCCGTAGGATAAATTTTAAATTCCACTATTTTCTCTTCCTTTCAAGTAATTTCTTAATGCTACCTCGAAGTATTCTCTATTAAATCAGGTCTAATTATAAAACATCTCATAAAAAGGTATTTACTGTCAAACGGCGAATTATAAAGTTGCTGCAGACTTTAGCTCACTGATTATATTACTAACAAATAGTTCGATTTATGCAGGAGAATAATTATGACAGATCAACGTGAAATTATTGTTGTCGGAGCCGGCCCGGCGGGATCAATTACAGCGGCATTACTGGCCCGGAATGGTCATGATGTGCTTCTGCTGGATAAGCATCAGTTTCCACGTAAAAAGATTTGTGGAGATGCCATATCGGCCCGTGTAATTGATGTTTTACAAGGGGCAGGAATGAAAGGAAAAGTGGAATCAGCCCTTTCCCGTGGTGAATTCAACCCACTTACTCATATGCGCCTTGTATCGCCCAAAGGGCACCAGATGATTGCTCCTTTACAAAAAAGCGAAAATGGTTTCACCTCCTATGTTGCGCCACGCTTTTATTTTGATGTACTGATCCAGCAACACGCTATCGAATCGGGGGCTGAATTCCGCCAGGTAAAGGTGGAGGGGCCGCTTATAGATAATGGACGTGTTGTCGGCGTAAATGTTCAAAAGAATAACTCCCTGGAAAAAATAAATGCCAGGATTATTGTTGGTGCAGACGGTGTAAATTCAGTGATTGCACCGGCGCTTCGACAAAAAGTGCAGCATACTGACAACCACCGCGCCCTGGCACTGCGTGCATATGTCGAAGATTTTGAAGTTACTCCCGGTGAAGTCGAGTTTTATCTGTACCAGAGTATCTTACCCGGATACGCCTGGATTTTTCCTACCGGGGCAGGCGGGGCCAATATCGGCTTAGGTATGCGCCTGGATCACTACCGTAAATCATCTCACAATCTCAAAGTAATGTTTGATGAATTTTTTGCTATGCCGGATATCAAAGAACGTTTAAAACAGGGCGGCAGGCTCAGGGATATTGCCGCCTGGCCGCTTAACTTTGGATCACAAAGCAATTTGCAATACAGTTTTGATGGTGCCATATTGGTCGGTGATGCTGCCGGTTTTATTAACCCGCTAACAGGCGGCGGCATTTACTATAGTCTCCTATCCGGTCAGTTGGCGGCCCAGGTTATAGACATTTCATTGAAGAGAGGGGATACCTCCCTGGAAGGGTTGCAGCATTATGAGAAACTTTGCAACGACTCCCTGTTGACCAATCTTAGGAACTTATACCGACTGCAAAAGATTTTATTGCGCTTCCCCTTCCTTATTGACTTTTTTGTAAAAAATATGAAAGGAAACAGCTTGCTGGCCCGGACATTGAAATCAAAGTTTTAAGGATAAATTACTTAAAATACCTAAATAACAACAGAGATTAAAACCCAAAGGTGCATAATATTTATAATAAAATAAGAGATCATTGTTAAGGTTAAAAATAAATAGTATTTTTTGACGTATAAAGGGTATTTTTTATAAATGTAAATTAAAAATATTACAGCGAAAATTACAAAAATTGCTCGCAACCAAAAGACTGTATCAATATCAAAATATCCAAAAAGGTAATTTATCAATGGATTAAATTCACCCTGGTAGTATCCGCCCTTAATCCCCAGGGCAGTAAATTTACCATCGATTATTACCAGCGGTGCAATTGAAATTAGGTAGAATGATGATATTTGATGGGCTAATATTTCTCTTTGATTAATTAAAAACCGGGCTGCCGATTCCAGCATGTTTTTACCACGGTTCAATTTACCGGTTGTCAGATGTTTGGTTTCACTATTTGTTTTTCTCGTCTTCTGCAATATCTGTTCGATTTTTTTTGCCTCCTGGAGGAGTTTCCAAATCATCAATCAGTAAGAAATGTTTTGAAAATAGTCCTTCATAATTTTATCTTAATGGACTCGAAATAATTTGACATCATCAGATAGTCTACATTTTATTAATCCTTAAGTGTAATATATCCAGATCGTGATAATTGCAAAGCAATCAACAGGAGTTTATGAGTCCTGCCGCAAAGAATTTATTTGCGATCTATATTGCTCAGGGCAAAAAAAAAGGTTTTGGGGTTAAGACTCCAAAATCTTTTTTAATATGTGATATAAAATTTTTATGCCCTGTTAAAATGCTTTGATCATACCGAGGGTATACTGCATAACCAGGGTTACATCGACGACATTAACATTTCCGTCGAGGTTGACATCGGCCCTGGCCAGGGCTTCTTCATCGAGTTCGAGCAACTCTAAAACAGCTTGCATTAGCAGAACTACATCCAGCACATCAATTTTTCCATCACCGTTTAAGTCTCCTAATCTTAAAACTGTTGAAGCGTCCACGACAATTACATTGCAAGTGGCCTCTTTACCGCCGTCAGCGGTCTTTACGGTAATAACTGTGCTGCCTGCCCCTGATGCCGAGACAACACCGTTGGCATCGACATCAGCCACTTCAGGATTACTGCTGGACCACTTCAGGTCAATGTTGGATGCGTCTGAGGGATGCACAGTTGCGATTAAAACTTCTTTTGTGCCGATTTCCATCGTAAGGCTGGTTTTATTCAGGCTTAGTGATGTTACAGGGTCAGTAAAATTTTCAGGTGTCCAAAGCAGCCATTTTTCAATTATATCCTTGTTTTTATCGTTGAAGTGCGGGCCGCCGCTGAAAAGGTTGGCCGAAGTAAAAGAATGGATTGATACGACCCGGTAGGTATCCGCCTGCTGGTTATAAACAAATACAGGGCTGCCGCTGCTACCCCCGCTTGTGTATGCCGAATAGTAAAGGAAATATTCATCGCTTTCGATTACGGGGCCTTCTGAGCTCCACATACCCAGTGTAAATTCATTTCGAACAAGTCCCGGGTAACCGAGAAGGCCGATCTGGCTGGGAACATGATTAAACTGTAAGGGCATAAAAGTTGAAATACCGCTGAAAGGTTCATCAAAAAAGAGCGCAGCGTAATCGTATTTGATTGAATTATCCCTGTCATTATTATTTTCGTACTCGATAAAATCATTAGTGGCCTCCGCCTTGACCGGGCTAAGTGTGGTAAAGGGCTGAACCATATTTTTTTCTTCCGTTTCATATTGGCCGGGTGAAAACCCGATAACCTCAAACCATCCACCGTAGTCAGGAGCATAAACGTTATGAGCGTTGGTTAAAGCTGTATAGGGGCTGATTAAAAAGGCGGTACCCCTCATAAGTTCGGAAGGAAAATCTACAGCCAGAAACCCGACCGTGTAGTAAGGGTAAATTATGGCCTGGTCTCCACCTACCGGGGTGCGATTATCAGTCATTTCCTCTAACTGAGAAATATTATTTCTTTGCAGATTGGTACCCGGAATTTCTTTAAGCCCAATTTCAGGGAAGAGATATTTTCCAGCATCATTGCTATTTTCCATAGAGACTGACTGGTAATGGAGGCTTTGCCTTTGCCAATCCCGGGATAATGCCAATAACAGTGCGGCTTCTGTTTCAGTGAGGGCTTTTTTATGTGGTTCGAGCATATATATAAAAAGATTATCATCCAGAGGATCCTCATATTCGCGCCACATATGAAATTGGTTTTCGATAATCTGCATAACCAGTCTCGAAGATCTTTGCTGGTTTATTATATTTTGCAGGCCGGGATTGAGAGGGAGTGTTGAACTGAAATTACCAAAAAAGGCTTTTTCGGAAAGGCTTTCAGTATTGCCGGGGGAAGCAAAAAGAACAGCGGGATAAGTAATTATTATGATGGCAAAAAGTATAAGAGTTGCTGTAGCAATCAACTTGGTATGATAAATGAGAGGTTTCATTGCATTTCAACCGCCTTTTGCTGCCGTTAGATCTTTGATCATGAAAAATATTGTAATAATTGGATAAATTATAGCAATTTTCTTACATGAAAGTCAAGTTATGCTTGTCATATTACTCAGATTATATGTTATAATTCCCTATAAATAAAGCCATGCGAACGGAGGCGTCATCATGTCTTTGGAAAGGCAGCGTATCTTATGGGCTGTCCTGTTTATTTTCATGATTTTAGCTGCATTCATTGTCCCTTTTACCCCCCTGCTCACTGAGGTAACCACGTTTTACGGCGCTTTTCTATTTTGGAACCTGTTTGCCATCATTGTGATTATCTGTCTCGGTTTAATCACAGCCAGATGGAGGGATGAAGATGAGCGCTAATACAATTTACCTGGCTTTATTTCTTTATTTTATTCTGGGCAGTATTATTGCCCGGCAGGCCCGCAGTAAGCTTGGCAGCGGGGTTAACGATTTTTTCCTGGCCGGCAGGGCCCTTGGCGGAATTGTGGCAGCCTTGACCTATAGTGCTACCACTTATAGTGCTTTTATGCTGGTTGGATTGGCCGGTTTTACCTATATCGGCGGGGTTGGTGCGCTTGGTTTTGAATTAATTTACCTCTCCGGACTGATCCTTGTGGCTTTCTTTGGTCCGCGGTTCTGGCTGGTCGGAAAACGTTATAATTACCTGACCCCGACTGAAATGCTGGGTGATCGTTATCAGAGCAAGGCAGTTGCTTTTGTTTCAGCCGTGGCAGCGGTAATTTTCCTGATACCTTACAGTGCGGTTCAACTGATCGGTATCGGGGCTTTGCTGGAAGGAATATCGGGAGGCGCTATTCCATACCTGGCCGGTGTCGCTATAGCCGCTGTTATTGCGGTTTACTGGACCTGGACCGGGGGCCTTAAAGCGGTAGCCTGGACAGATTCTTTGCAGGCAGCAGTGATGTTGACGGTCGCAGTCCTCTCGGTTATATTTATTGTTTACCGGGCATTTGATGGTTTCGGTGGCATGTTTACCCAGCTTGAGGCTAGCTATCCTGACTGGCTGGCAGTGCCGGGCCCCGGGTTTTTTAATTTTAAGGCTTTCCTCGGCCTGACTCTGCCCTGGTTTTTCTTTTCCCTTTCCAACCCCCAGGTCAGCCAACGTCTCTTTATGCCCCGATCCCTGGGGCAAATGCGTATCATGGTTATGGGGTTTCTTGTATTCGGTTTTATCTATACTCTGGTCTCCATCCTGTGGGGTTTTTCGGCGCGCCTGCTGCTGCCGGATTTATCAGCCGCCGATAGTGCTACCCCGGTTCTGCTAAGTTTAGATATAGTTCCGGCAGTGGTTGCCTTGCTGGTCATGCTCGGTATCAGTGCCGCAGCTATATCTACCGTCAATTCGATTATATTGACCCTATCTTCAATGGTATGCCGTGATGTATTTAAATATCTTTCCGTTTTTTGCGACGAAGATAGAGAGCTCCGGGTAGGCAGGATATTTGTTCCTCTCTTTACCCTGGTCATACTTGCCTTTGCTACCCTGCGTCTGGACCTGATTGCCGCACTATCAGTGGCATCCTCAGCCGGTTTATTGGTGATGGTTCCGGCTCTGATCGGTAGTTTTTTCTGGAAAAGAGGAACTGCTGCAGCGGTTTTAGCCAGCGTAATTATCGGCGGACTGGTAGCAACTATACTGCAATACGGCGGTTTTAGACCCCTGGGTCTCTGGCCCGGAGTGTGGAGCGGATTGGTTGCGGTAACACTTTTCATCGGTGTAAGCCTGGTCACACAGGCACCCAGGGAGAAAGCTGAAGAATTCATTGGCTACCTGCAGGATGAGTTGAACCGTAAAAAAGTGATTTAATTTTAAGGAGCAGCAGATGAGCATTAAAGATCTGACAGAATATCAGGAGTTGTTAAAACAAGAAAAACAGCTCGAGGAACTGCTGGGAGGTCTTGATAAAGTTTTGGTTGCTTTTTCCGGCGGGGTGGACAGCTCATACCTGCTGGCCAAAGCTGTCCAGGTAAAAGGCAGCAATCAGGTAATGGCTGTGACAGTGAAATCTAACTTAAACCCACCGGGTGAGCTTGAAGAAGCAGCCAGGTTCGCTTTAAAGCTGCAGGTTCAGCATTGTGTGTTGAATATTAATTTAACCGAAGACCGGGATATAAGTGCTAATACCTCCGATCGCTGTTATTTTTGCAAGCGCAAAATATTTGTCAAAATTAAAGATATTGCCGCTGCAAATAGTTTTAAGATTATTTTAGACGGGTCCAATGCCAACGATCTTGACGATTACCGTCCGGGCATGCAAGCTATCCGGGAATTAGGTGTTCACAGTCCCCTCCTGGAGGTTTCCCTGGGCAAAGCAGGAATCAGGGAATTATCCAGAAAAGCAGGCCTGAAGACCTGGAATAAGCCTGCTGAGGCATGCCTGGCAACGCGTTTTCCTTACGGGGAAGGGCTTGATACAATCAGATTAAGACAGGTTTCTGAAGCGGAAAAATACTTGCGGCAAATAGGCATAAAACTGGATCTTCGTGTCCGCTGTCATGGCGAACTAGCCCGTATTGAAGTAAATGCATCTGAGATTAAGAAGATTATAGAACGGCGAGAAGAAATTTTTGAAAGAATGAAAGAGATTGGTTTTTTGTATGTTACTTTGGATTTAAATGGTTTTAAAACAGGAAGTATGAATAGAATGCTGCCTGTAGACAGGAATGAGGGTGACCTGAAAACATAAGCAAACCCCGCAGCCAAACTTAAACCTGCGGGGTTTTATCAATGCTATTCAATTTTTACGAAGCTGCAGTTTAGGGCTTTTAGTTTTTCCACCAGTCACTACTCTTTTTATTGCCATCGTCCAACAGCCATTCATCACTCTGGCCTTCTTTAATGACGCCATCTGTTTTAATATTAACTTCATGCTTAAACGTAGATCCGGGATAAGGCACTTCATCTTCGCTGTTGGCCCTGTCTTGATCGGTTTCTTGTTGCTCAACCTCAACATCCTCAAACATTAAATCTTCCTCATAGAGCGGTTCATTTTCTTCAGGTAATTGCTCGTTCACATCTTCCTGCTGTGCTGTAGGATCACCACAACTAATTAAGAAAGCGATTAGCAGCAGCACCAGTAAGCTAAAGCATAATTTCTTTACAGCAGCCAAATGTAACACCCCTTTCCTGTCTGTATATTATAACATACCTGTATAGTTCCGTTAGAGAAACACAAATATTTTGCTCAAATCGCATCAGAAATTTTTCGCAAAATTTTTGCAGAGATATAGATTGCATAAAGAAAATATGATATAATTATTAAAAATAAAATATTCAATAAATGTAAGATATTACTATTAAGTTTCTTCAATGTTTTACAGTTGGCGCTGGAAAAGGATGATTATAAGATTGTCTGGATTCGGTTTAAAATGCCGGCTGTTTTTTTATATGCAAAGGGCTGGAAACTTGAGCAATAATTTTTAAGGTTAATAAATTTCTTCATTAGCAATAATACTCAGGGATCGATAGGGAGGACTAAGTTTGGACGAAATTTTGCAGAAAATTGCTTCAGCAGTACTTGTCGGTAGCAAACATGATACTCTGGAATGGGTCCGGAAAGGACTAAAGGCCGGGATGAGCCCCCTGGATTTAATTACAGAAGGCCTTACCGTCGGATTGGATAAGGTTGGTGATAAATTTGAGGAAGGTGAATATTATCTGCCGGATATGATGCTTGCTGCTGAAGCGATGAGCGGAGCCATAGATTACCTTGAGCCGCACTTGAAAGCGGGCAGGGATCTTATGCAAAAAAAGACTGTCCGTGTTGTTATCGGAACAGTTAAAGGTGACCTGCATTCAATCGGAAAAGATATTGTAATCCTGATGATGAAAGCAGCCGGTATGGAGATATTTGACCTGGGAGTGGATGTGCCCTCTGAAAAATTTGTCGAGGTAGTTAAGGAAAACAGGGCTGATATTCTTGGCATATCTGCCCTGATGACAACTACAATCCAGGAGCAGAAAAAGATAATCGATCTGCTGAAAGAAAAAGGGCTTCGCGATCAGGTTAAAGTTATTGTAGGCGGTGCTCCGCTATCTGAAGAGTGGGCGCGTAAAATTGGAGCCGATGCTTACGCAGCTGATGCTATTGCCGGAGTGAAAAAGATAAA
>JBNJHN010000033.1:0-19401 GCA_051748565.1 Bacillota bacterium
TAAGGGGAGCTGGGGTAGCCCGGCTGAGAAAGAACTCTACCTGTTCTGACCCTTTAACCTGATCTGGATAATGCCAGCGGAGGGATATCTAAAGCAGTAGCTTCCGGATTGTCACCAACGTTGGTGGCAATTTTATTTTATGTGGCAAAGGAGGGTTAGAAATGCCCATTTGTAATGTGAGCCTGCAGATAATCCCCCTGGTCGATGAAGAAAAGGTTTACCAGGTCGTAGATCGAGTGATCGAATTAATTGCTGCTTCGGGAGTTAAGTTTGCGGTCGGACCAATGGAAACCACAATGGAAGGCTCCCTGGAAGAACTGTTGGAAATCGTCAGCAGGGCACAAGGCGTATGTACATCAGCAGGTGCGGAAAGGATTCTTTCTATAATTAAGATTGATTACAGCACCAGGGGAGTGACCATCAATGAAAAAATTGAAAAGTATCAAATCTAACCTTCCGGCTGCGGGCTTTTTATTATTCCTGGTTGTCCTGTGGGAACTGTTTTGTCGGGTGACCGATATACCATCCTATATTTTACCCGCCCCATCAGAAATAGCCCTCGCCCTGGGAGATAACTTTTTACTTTTATTATTCCACGCCAGGGTCACCCTGATGGCTGTAATCGGCGGCCTTACCATAGCTATTCTGGTTGCCTTTGTTGTGGCTGTCGCGATGGACCGCTGGAAACCTTTAAAACAAATTCTTTATCCAGTGCTGGTTATATCTCAGGCTGTCCCGATTTTTGCCCTTGCTCCATTAATGTTGATCTGGTTTGGGGTAGGACTAATGCCAAAAGTGCTGATAGTTGCCCTGGTCTGCTTTTTCCCGTTAGCAGTAAACCTGGTGGAAGGATTCAGCCAGGTTGACCCCGAGGCCATAGACCTGATGCAAACAATGCAGGCCAATCGATGGATGATAATGAGTTCGATACAAATTCCTTTCGCCATGCCCTATTTTTTCTCCGGCTTAAAAATTGCAGCTACTTATAGCGTCCTGGGGGCGATTATCGGTGAATGGCTTGCAGCCAGGGCAGGTTTAGGTATCTTTATGCTCAGGGCAATGAATTCTTTTCGCACCAGCCATCTATTTGCATCAATTGTTATAGTGATACTCCTCAGCCTGACCTTATTCAAATTATCAGAAGCGGCCGGCTGGATTGCCATGCCCTGGCAGAGACAATCAAAAGATCAAGTGGAGGGATAATTAATCATGCACGGAAATCTTAAGAAACAAACCCTGTTTTTCCTGGTCACTTTCTTCTGTTTAATCGGACTCCTTCTGCCAATGGGATGTACCGCTGAAGATCCTGAAGAGATTGAACAGGTTATGGTCCTGCTGGACTGGACTCCAAATACCAATTACAGCGGGCTTTATGCAGCGATCGAGCAAGGTTACTATCTTGAAGAGAGGCTGGAAGTTGAAATAATTGAAGCCCCCGGCAGTGTGGTACAGATGGTTGCCACCGGACAGGCCCATTTTGGCATAAGCTTTCAGGAAGAGGTTACTTATGCACTCTTGAGCGATATGCCTGTTGTATCCATTGCCGCAATAATACAAAACAACACCTCGGGCTTTGCTTCCCTGAAAGAAAAGGGTATTGAATCCCCTGCCGATTTCGAAGGGAAAAGCTACGGTGGCTGGGGCTCACCAGTTGAAGAGGCCACAATCAAGTCTTTGATGAAACCTTATGGTGCGGATTTCGAAAAGGTAGATATAATTACCACCGGGGAAGTAGACTCACTGATCGTAATCGAACGTGAAGCAGATTTTGCCTGGATCTACTATGGTTGGACCGGAATTGAAGCAGAACTGAAAGGAATGGATTTAAACTTTATCGAACTCAGGCATATAGATCCCGCTTTGGATTATTATACTCCAGTCCTGATAAGCGGAAAAAACCTCATAAAAGAAAACCCGGAGCTGATCGAAAGGTTTATGCGGGCAACCAGCAAAGGCTATCAACTGGCCATTGACAACCCGGCAGAAGCAGCCCGAAACCTGCTTGCTCACGCACCCGAGCTGGATGAGGAACTGGTGATGGCCAGCCAGGAATGGCTGGCGGATAAATATCAGGGTAATGCTGAGATCTGGGGGCTGCAGCAAAAAGAAACATGGGAAGCCTACAGTCGCTGGCTCTATGAATTCGAGTTGATTGAAGAAATGCCGGACACAGATAACGCTTTTACCAACAAGTTTTTGAGGTGAGCCCTATAAAAAAACTTCTATTAAAAGAGATTAGTTCGACTTACTATTCCGGAGAGGAAAAGCTGCCTGTCCTTGATGATGTTTCATTATATGTCGGAGATGGAGAATTTGTATCAGTAATCGGACCCAGCGGATCAGGTAAAAGTACGATTCTCAAAATAGCTGCCGGGCTGTTACAACCGGACCGGGGCAGAGTTTTTATCAATAACTTTGAGATTACCGGTAAACCACAACTGGTAGGCTATATGCCCCAGCAAGATCTCCTCTTTCCCTGGAAAACTTTAAAGCAGAATGCCGCCCTTCCTCTTCTCGCTGCAAAAGCCGATAAGTCTGAAGCGTTTGGCCGCATAGATAAATTGCTTCCAGTCTTCGGATTGGAAGGTTTTGCTGATTACTACCCGCACCAGCTTTCCGGCGGAATGCGCCAGCGGACAGCCCTGATGCGCACAATGCTTGTCGACAGCAATTTAATGCTGCTTGACGAGCCGTTAGCCGCTCTCGATGCTTTAACAAGAGAATATATGCAGGATTGGCTACTCAAAATTTGGGAACAATTTAAACGCTCGGTACTCTTTGTCACCCATAGTATCGATGAAGCTATCTACCTGTCAGACCGTATTTACGTTATTTCAGAACGGCCTGGAAAAAATGTTCTGGAACAGGTCATAAAACTACCCCGGCCAAGAAGTAAAAGTCTGATGACCAGCATAGATTTTACCGCTTACAAACAATTATTAATTAATGCATTGGTTAACAAGGACCGGATCTGAGGAGGAAGGAGCTCTTTATAACCAGCAGCAACCCTGACTTGAAAGTGATTTTGGCCCGGGGAGCAATCATTTCATTACTGAGGCCACGCGTGGATGCAAAATGAAGGATTTCATCATTTAGCGGGTATTTCAAACCCGCTGTAACAATACCGCAGACATCACCAGTCTGGGGAAAAAGCGAGACGTAATCACCAACGGCACCATTGACAATGGTTTCTTTTTCAGCCAAAAATATTTCTTGATACTCATCTATGATTCGTGCAGGAATACCTTCTTGAAACGGAACATGAAGCAGAAGTAAATTGATGAAAGCATGGTCTACACGTTTCCCACCCAGAGCGCCGATAATGATGATTTCTTTAGGCTGCAGGGATACAGCGTAATCTAGAGCCAACTCCAGATCAGACTTCTCTTTTTCAGAAGAATGCTCGATAAATTCATAACCGGTCTCTTTCAACTTTTTTCTGTCCTCACGGTCCAGGGAATCAAGATCTCCGATAATCACCTTCGGTTTCAACCCCAGTGCCAGGGCATGTTTTGTGCCACCGTTAGCGCAAATAATCAGATCATCATCTTCCAAAAATTTATGATAAAACCCCAATTTTTTCAGTTCGCCGTTAGCAATAACCACAACACGTTTTGGAGACACAACGAAGCCTTCCTTCATAATTTACCTTGTCAGGTTTTAATATTATAAAAATCTTTAAAAAAATTCTCGAGGCGCAAAAGTCCTTCCTGGAGAGTTTCCATCGAGCAGGCATAAGAAATTCTAATATAACCTTCGGCTCCGGGGCCAAAATCGATTCCCGGAGTTACAGCTACTCCGGCTTCTTCAAGGATACGCAGAGCAAACGAATAGGAGTCATTAGTGTATCCTTTTATATTTGCCAGCATATAAAACGCTCCATCCGGTGGTTTGACCGGTGCTATACCGATTTTCTGCAAAGTCCTGTAGAGGTAAAGACGGCGATCGTTGTAACTAGCAAAACGTTCCTGAAGGACCTCCGGGCTTTCCCTGAGGGCGGCAATACCTGCTGCCTGAACAAAAGCACAGGCACAGATAAAGAGATTCTGCTGCAATTTTTGAATACTTCTTACCATATCTTGCGGGACAATCAGGTAACCCAGGCGCCACCCGGTCATAATATTACGCTTAGAAAAACCATTTATAACCATGGCATGATCTGTAAATTCGAGGATCGAATGATCCCTGCCAGAATAATTTATCCCATGATAAACCTCATCAGCAATGATGTATGGACCCAGCCCTGCAAGATCCTGAAGCTCCTTTTCTCCCAAAACAGCGCCGGTAGGGTTAGCAGGGGAATTGATCAAAATCCCTTTTACCCCGGGTCCAATATGTTTTTTTACCTCTGAGGCTTTAAGTATAAAGGCGTCTTCCTCCCGAACGGGAACCAGAATAGGTTCAGCCCCGATATAGTGGATAAAATTTGGATAGCAGGCGTAATATGGATCGGACATAATTACCTGTTCTCCACTGCACAGCAAAGCGGAAAAAGCAAGAAGCATCGCAGGGGAAGAACCGGAGGTGACAATCACCTGCTCAGGGTTGACTTTTACCCCATAAATTCTTTTGTAATAACTGGCGATTTCTTCTCGCAATTCAGGTTTTCCAAGGCTGTGAGTATACCCGGTATCATTTTTTCGAATTGCTTCTAGAGCAGCCTCTTTTATGGGGGCAGGTGTTTCGCCGCCAGGTTCGCCGACTTCCATATGAACAATAGAAGTTCCGGATGCTTCAAGCAGTTGGGCTCTTTCTAATATTTCCATGGCCAGAAAAGGTTTAACCTGTTCGATCCTGCCCGGCATAATTATTTCTGCGGATTGATTTGTATTAATATAATCCACTTCACTACTCCTTTGGATCATTTCAATTAAGATCGGTAAATTTTATATTGCAGCTTCATATAGAACCAGGTTATATAAGCGCTGCAGCGAATTAATCAAATCATTTCAATACCGGCTGATAGATAGCTATCTTTTGAGCTTCGCCTCTTCTTTTGCGCTGATCAACTTGGCACAATATTCAATTATTTCCCTACGCCTTACAATCCCGATAAAAACATCCTGGTCATCTACCACGGGCACGAAGTTCTGACTGCTCGCCAGGGATAAAAGATCAACAATTCGCGAATCGATACGAACAGGCTTATTTTTTGAATGCTGGGTTATATCGGTCAGGGCTATCTTTTCCATGTCATTAAGATCAAGGCCGGGGGTGTTCTTTAATTTCCAGAGTAAATCACCCTCGGTTATAGTTCCGACGTAATAACCCTGTTCATCTACCAGAGGTACAGCTGCGAAACTCTGACGTTCCATTCGCTCCAGGGCCTGGCGCATTGTTGTTTTAGGAGTTAAACATATAACTTCACTCTTCGGAATCAAAAAAAAAGCAACCTTCATTATAAATCAAACCCTTCTTCATTATCAATAATTCCACCGTTAACAATTCTAAAACCGGCTCTGCGGTATAGTCCGGTTAGCTCCGGTTCAAAAAGAACATTCACTGTTTTAATCCGATCTGTTTTTATTCTCTTAATGACAATCTGCAACAGCTTAAGAGCGATGCCTCTTCTACGGTAATCCGGGTGCACTAATAGGTTTCGGACAAAGGCATCGTCAACTCCATCACTGATCACATCAACAAAACCTACGAGACGGTTTATATCAAAACAAGCGGCCGTCATATATGTACGGCCAATAATTTTTTCAAGTTTATCTTGCCTTCTATCCCAGCCGACTTCGCTTCTCAGAGTGGCAACCGCTGCCGCATCAAGACCGGGGTTTTCAATGCACCGCAAACGCACCTGCTCACCTCACAATCATTTTCCAATAGCTATTATAACATTGGTACAGAAAAATATAAGGCTTTGGGTTATTTATTCTGGGCAGAGTATAAAAAATAGAGGTAAAAAATAAAAATCCCTACAATAATTGCAAGAATGAGGCCATATAAATCAACTTGTATCCGGTCTGACGATAAAATCAGGTAAGCACCTGTTAAGCCTATTATCACCGTGGCTGCTATTTGCAGCTTTTTTTTCTTGGTCATTTACAGCTACCCCCCCAGGATAAACAAGATAAATTCAATTAATCATTTTCCAGTCTGATGAGCAAATCGCTCAAAGTTTTACTGATGCTCTCCCTGATAACAATTTCTGCTCTTTGATCATAATCGGTAGGCTGATAGTTAATAATGGCCAGGCTTTTAGTCAGGCGGGGAAGGTCTGCCACCGGGTAGACTACCAGGCTGCTGCCTACCACTAACATGAAATCACATTCGGCCTGGATAATATGCTGGAGCTCGAAAAAAAATGTTGGCATGGGATCACCAAAGAGAACTACATCAGGCCTCAATATACTATAACAGTTATGGCAAACTGGCGGAATCCTCTTTAACTCAACCTGCTGTACCAATTCTTCAAAAGGATATTTCTTTTTACACCCCAGGCAGTAACCAGTCCTCAGATGACCGTGCACTTCCCAAACATTTTTTGAACCGGCTTTAACATGCAGGCCATCAATGTTCTGCGTAACAAGGCCTTTGAGGTATCCCAGTCTTTCGAGCTCGGCCAGCACCTTGTGACCCGGGTTTGGTTCAGCGGAAGAAATTTTGACAAAACGGCTGAAACCTGCTTCATAGAAAAGACGGGGATTGTTGTTCAGAACATCAACAGATGAAACCGCAATCGGGTCAACCTTTTCCCAGATACCTGTGCCCGGTGAACGGAAATCGGGAATACCACTGTCAGTGCTGATACCGGCCCCGGTTAAAGCATAAACATTATTATTTCCCTTAATTAAAAGAGACAGATGTTCAAGTTGTTCAATGTAGTTCATCCAGGAACCTCCCTGTCCTTACAACTTTTCGATAACCGTGTTAGGTTCTAATTCCACTGCCCATTGGTAAACAGAGAGAACCTGCAGAACGGTCTTTTAGCACGGGCTTTTCAACTTTAATAATATCGTAAAAGTCGTTCCATTGCGAGTAGGTAAAACCTTTTTCCAGGCAAATTTCAACCAGTCTACCCCGGGCACAGATATAATCGCTCCAAGAAGCTCCAAACCGGTCATTGCTGCCGTCACCGATGTAAATAACCGGCAGTCCTTTGTTTTTCAACTCAACTACATGAGCCGCCTTACAATTTCCGCAAACCGGGCATACGGCATGTGCATGCGGATTGCGAACTTCCAGTTGACCCTTTCGGTTTATGTATGTATAATTCCTATATATTTTATCGATCTTACCGAGCAGGCCAAAATACTCCAGAACGGGTTCAATATAAAAACCGAATCCATCGCTGGCAACTATGACCGGGCATTTAGATCCATGGGCAAACTCTAAAAACTTTTCGAAGCCCGGGCGTATTTCCGCCCACTCAAACACTTTTGTGTAAAGCTGACCCATATCTGCCGGAAGCAGCTTAACAATATCCTGCAGCCACACCCGGATAGGTATCTTTTTAAGCCTGTATTTACGATTAATTTCCAGAAAATTTTGATCACCGAAGTGAGCAGCCAATTCATAAGAAAGATCTCTGGTGGTTATTGTCCCGTCAAAATCCACAATATAAGCTGTATTTACAGTCATTCTTACCTCCGGTTAAAAATTTGAGCGGCTGATCAACACCGCTCCAAAAAAAAATTATAATCCTGATGGAAGTTGAAGATTACCGGCAACCATTTTATCTTGTAACCGTGTCACTTTTCAATCGAAAAATTCGGCAACATCTTTGGGTTTTTGAGCCAGCATTGCGGCCCCGCTCTTCAATAGTTCTTCTGCAGATCGAAAGCCCCACAAAGCCCCTACCGGATAAAAACCACCTCTGACAGCAGTTAGCATATCAGTATCGGTGTCACCCAGGTAAACTACCTCCTCCGGTTTCACCATTATTTTCTCAGCTATCATTAATGCTCCATAAGGATCGGGTTTGCGGGGTATACCTGACTGTATTCCGCATACTTCTTCAAATTTCCAATCAGGCAGTAATTTATTCACAGTTAAAACCGCAAATTCATGAGGTTTATTTGAAAATATCGCTTTTGGTAACCGCTTCTCCTCTATTGAATCAAGCATGGCAGGAATCCCGGGGTATGGCCTGGTATGGTCCCCCCACCGCCGGGTGTATTCTTCTTTAACTGCATTTACCATATATAAAACATCTTTCTCGCTCTTTATGCTCTCTGCAGGAAAGGCCCGCTTCACAAGAATATCTATGCCATCACCGACAAAATAACGGTAACTGGCAACCGGGTGCTCACTTAAACCGTGCTGCCTGAGCACAGCATTCACCGAAAGGGCCAGGTCTTTCAGGGTATCCAAAAGTGTGCCATCGAGATCAAATATTATCGCTTTGTATCCCAAAACTGATTTTACCTCCGCCAATTAGCTGGTTTTAGTCCAGCGACCGACAAGCGGCAGGACCGATTCTGGAAAGTAATCCCTGAAAATACGGTAATAATAAAGTTCTTCTTTGTTTCTTACCGGCACGGGTGACAGCTCGGATTCCCTGGCAAATTCATTATCGCTAATAGCCTCTTCAGCCACCGCAGAAAGCATATCAGATGAGCCCGATCCCTGATCAAATTGCTGTTTTTCGCGCCATGCCACCCTGGAACCTAATTCCTGAACAAAAGCACGCCTCAGTATCCACTTGTCGACCGGTTCATCTTCATCACGGCCATGCAGCTTCCAGTCAAGGGGAAACTGCTGGACTAACTCAAGCAGGGCCGGTTTGAGGAAAGGAACCCGGCAGTCAAGCCCGTGCGCAGAATTCATCCGGTCTACTCTCTGTAATCCTGTTTTACTTAAGTTTTTCAGGAATCCTTCAATCTCATCAGTAATCTCCTGTTCGGAACCAAGGGTCTTTAAATAGCTATATCCGGCAAAAATTTCATCAGATCCTTCTCCGGTCAACATTACCTCACGGCCGTCTAAAGCAGCCTGGCGAGCGGCAATATAGTTTGGTATAGATGAACGCACGTATGCACAATCAAAAGATTCCAGGTGGTAGATAACTTTGGGTAATACTTTGAGCATTTCATCAAGGTCATATTCATAAACATGAGGCATTGCATCAATGCGCTCAGCTACAATTTTCGCATATTCTATATCCTGGCTTCCACTTACACCTACAGTGTAAGTGGAAATCGGATCGGGTGATATCTCGGAAGCAAGGGCGGCAACTACACTGCTATCAAGTCCACCACTAAGATATACACCAAGATTATCTACTCCCTTAACCCGTTCCTCTACAGCAAGATAAAGGAGGTGGCGCATTTTTTCTTCAGCCTCTTCAAGAGTGAGATTTTTGTTTTCAATAATCCGTGGCACTTGATAATATTTAACCCAGCCATTTATTTGATCTAAATAGCTGCCCGGAGGGGCTTCCTTGATTGTAACATCTAGCTCTACCAGTGCTTTTATTTCCGGAGCGATGTACAGGGTATTGTCTTTTTTAGCATAATAAAGCGGTTTAACTCCAAAGGGATCCCTGGCGACCAGGTGGCTGCCCCCTTCATTAAAATATGCAATGGCAAATTCTCCTTCGATGCTCTCGAAACAGGAAAGGCCTTCTTGATCAAAAAGATCACAAAACCTGGTTTCACCTTCACCACCCTGTAAAACCATCCCTTCCTCTTCAGAAAACACCATGTAGCCATCCAGTGCTGCGGAAGCATCACTTTCATTATCAGAAGCAGAGCTGCTCATAATTGCAATACCGCAACCCTCTTCGTCTGTCTGTAACCCTTTGCAGGTTCCCCTGAACTTAACTCTTTCTATAAGCGGTTCCATATCGGCCGCCTCACTTTTTTTGCCGAATATTGCAACTAACCCGGACATACAAATCAACTCCTATGAATTATTTGTTTTCTGGCAAACCAGAAGACTACTCTACAACTATAGCACATTTGGAGGGATTTGTAAAAAATTGGTGAGGCAAAGCGGCGTTTTTATTTAATATTACCAATTATTCAGTTTATATGAATACTGTTAATACCGAACCGATTCTATGCTTATTTTGCCTTTTCTTTATAATAGAGAGCGCCAACCGGACAGGCATCGACACAGAAAGTACACTGAGTGCAAATTGATTCCGCCAGGGGTAAATCTTTAAAAGTTGTAACTATACGATTAATACCTCGATTGGTAAATCCGATAGCCCCGACTTTCGCCATTTCCCTGTCGGCCCAGAT
This sequence comes from Bacillota bacterium, assembly GCA_051748565.1. GTDB lineage: Bacteria > Bacillota > Dethiobacteria > DTU022 > DTU022 > SKPH01. Next base: position 10,194 of record JBNJHN010000033.1, read on the forward strand.
GCACTGGCCGCAGAGAACGCAGCGGCTGCGATCAAAAGCAAACTTTTCAGGGCTATCATCCAATTCAAAATCTCTTACTATAGTTTTAAAGCGGTCATGACGAAGTTTGATACCGCGCTTCCTGGCGATAGTCTGCAGGGCACAGTTACGGTTAGCCGGGCACTCACGGCATTTAAGGTTATGGTCAGAAAGGATCAGTTCAAAAGCAGTTTTAACCAGGCGATCTACCCGAGCACTCCTGGTATTCACATCCATACCTTCACTGACGGGAGTTGTGCAGGATGTAACCGGGTGCGAAACACCCTTAATTTCGACAAAACATAATCTGCAGCTGGCATTTGGTCTTTTTTCTTCTTTAATTGCACAAAGGTGAGGTATATAGATATCATTATCCAGGGCTGTCCAGAGCAGCTTATCCCCGGCTCGGGCCTTAATTCGGCGGCCGTCTATGGTCAGTTTTACGGATTCACTCATTTTGACTTTTTCTCCTTTTCAGGAGGTAAAACCGGGGGTGAAAGTTTTACCACTGCGTTATATTCTGTTGGACAGGCTTTACGGCAGTTATCACATTTAACACACTTTTCCTGGTCTATTTCTTTTAAACCATCATCCCGGGTAAAAATAGCTTCAGTAGGACAGCTGCCCACGCAAACGTTACAAAGCTTACTGCACTTCGGTGGTTCAATATAATAAAGAATTAAATCACGACAGACCAGGGCCGGGCAGCGGCCTTCTTCAATATGAGCCTTATATTCATCGCGAAAATACCTGAGGGTTGTCAGAATAGGATTGGGAGCTGTTCGGCCCAGGTTGCAAAGTGAACCGTCGCGGACATCTTCTGCCAGTTCTTTCAGTAACTTCAGTGTTTCGCCGTCACCTTTTCCTTTTGTTATATCAACAAGAATATCGAGTAAATGCTTCGTACCGATACGGCAAAATGTACATTTTCCACAGGATTCGTGCTGGGTAAATTCAAGGAAATAGCGGGAAACTGCAACCATACAATCATCTTGATCCATGACAACCAACCCGCCTGAACCCATTATGGCTCCCGCTTCATGCAATGAATCAAAGTCGATTGGCACATCGAGGGCAGACTCAGGCAGACAACCTCCTGAAGGGCCACCAATCTGAACAGCCTTGAAATCCCTGTTGTTGGGCAGCCCATCTCCAACATCGTAGATAAGCTGGCGCAGAGTTGTACCCATAGGCACCTCTACAAGGCCGGTGTTAACTACTTTTCCCACCAGTGAAAAAACTGCAGTACCGGGGCTTTCTTCCGTGCCGATGTCTTTAAACCAATCAGCACCATGGCGAATAATCATTGGAACAAAGGCAAATGTTTTTACATTATTAAGCACGGTCGGCCTGCTGCGGAAACCATGGCTTGCCAGGCGGGGCGGCCTGCTTTCAGGCATACCCATTTTCCCCTCCATTGAGCTAACAAGAGCGGTAGCTTCGCCGCAGACAAATGCTCCCGATCCCTGGAAAATTTCGAGGTTAAAGCTAAAGTCAGTACCGAGAATTGATGACCCGAGCAGACCTTTTTTACGGGCCTGATCAATTGCCTCCTGCACGTGCCTGACTGCACGGGGATATTCAGCCCGAATATAAATATACCCCTGCCCGGACCCTATTGTGTAGGCGCAGAGAATCATCCCTTCGATAACCATATGGGGGTCTGACTCCAGGATACTGCGATCCATAAAGGCACCCGGATCCCCTTCATCAGCATTACAGATAACATATTTTTCATCCCCGCCTGAGTTAAGGCATGCTTCCCATTTACGCCCGGCCGGAAAACCGGCCCCCCCACGGCCCCGCAGGTTTGATGCATCTATTTCTTTCAGGACATCATCCGGGTTATGGGTTAAAGCTTCGGCTAAAGCACTGTAACCTTCCCGGTCGATATAACTATCTATATCACGAACATCTATATAACCACAATTTTTTAAAATCAATTTCTCTTCATACACTCCACGCGGGAAATCCTCGAAGGTGGGAAATATATCATTTCGCTCAAGAGCAGCCAGAGCATATTCATACGAAGGGTCGTCCCCTTTCAGAAAATCTTCCACCAGTCGATGGACAAGTCCTTCATCAAGGTAACCGTAACAAACGGGCGCAAAACCGGGTTTGGAAATAATAGCCAGCGGTTCTGCATAACAGTGCCCGATACAACCCACCTCGACAATATCAACATCGAGATTTTTTTCTTTAATTTCACGGGCAAAATCTTCTTTGATTTTTAAAGCCCCTGCAGCAACACCACAGGTGGCTGTTCCAATTAACACCTGGGGTTTGCTATTTCTAGACTCAGCCCGGACTTTTGCCTCTTCCCGCATAACCCGGTAAAGTTCAAGGGGGTTCTGTTTACCCATTATTGCCCGCTCTCCTCTTTTTCCGGCTGCTGTTCTTTTTTGTCTTTTCCATTTGCTTCATTCAGGGCAAGCATTATTCCATCAACCCTGGTCGGGGTTACTTTTCCTTCCACCTGATCGTCTACTACCACTACAGGAGCCATAGTACAGCAGCCCACACAGGCTACCCGCTCCAGGCTGTAAAGACGATCCAAGCTGGTTTCCCCTTCCTTGATTTCCATCCTGCGTTCAAAAGATTCCAGGGTAATATCGCCACCAACCATGTAGCAGGCAGTACCAAGACAGACTTTAACCTGGTGCTTGCCGGGTGGATTAAGTCGAAACTGGTTATAAAAAGTTGCCAGGCCATAAACATCTGCAGCAGGCACATTAGTATTTTCGGCAATCTTTTCCATTGCCAGGGCAGGAAGATAGCCCAGTTTAGCCTGAACTTTTTGTAATATGGGAATTAGATTTTCACGTTTTTTGGAATTGGCAGAGAGTACTTCATCGACACAGGCAAGGATTTGCTCCTTCTCACCTTCCAGTAGCTGCAACAATTACATCTCCTTAGATAAATCTTGAGGTTTATCACATCTTTATCATTATAACACAATTTTTGATCAACATATCTAAGGGTTTTAAGGATAAAATTCAAGGAACAGGGTTTAGAATGTAACAAATTAAATAACATTTTTACACAGCAGGATTAGGATTTTACCCGATAAATCAGTTCTTCTTTATAACCTGTAACTACTTTTAGATAACCTTTGAGCATTTCATTTATTTCATCATTTCCGGTATCAACAAGCAGATGGCCATATTCCAGTGAAAGCACCTTTTCCCTGGTTGCCACTACGACGATATTCTCTTTCCCAACCTGACTAATCACTTCAGCGCTGATCTGCTGGTTGCCCCGACCAAATATGTATCCCTGCCCACCAATAACAGTAACAATAATACACGCCTTTTTGTCCCTGATGAATTCGAGTATCTGCTTTTCGGTTACATCTGCTGCCAAAAGTTTGCCATTTAAGACAACATCGACACCAAGAAGCGTATTTGCAAGCCCGAGCCTCTTCATAATAGGGCCGGTAGTCGATCCCGGCCCGATAATATAAATTACATTCTGCTCCATTTTTTCAACAACCTGCTCGGCTATCGCTTCAAGGACAGATTCTTCCGAACCGACTCCTCCAATTTTCAGATGCTGCATCAAATCTCCTGCACAGGGCACCAACAAATAGCCATAAAGGCGTGCTGAAAGACGGCCTTTCCGAAAAGCATCCTCATCAATATCCATCACCTCAGCATGCCGCAGGGGCAGGCTTCCTTCCTGGAGAAACATCTTTGCCAGTTCACCTGCATTGCGGGGTGTCGTGGCGTATACTGCCGAATGTATTTTGACCCCGGTCGGAATACCGATAACCGGAAAGGCTTCACTGTCACCAAGAACATTATATATATTGCGGGCGGTCCCGTCTCCGCCTGCAAACAAGATCAGGTCAACATTTTTTTTCGACATTTCCCGGACCGCTTTCTCGGTGTCGGCTGCAGTAGTTGGCTCGCTTATACTTTCAATTAATTGCGGCTCGAAACCGCAGTGCAGGGCAGTTTCCTCACCCATGGATCCAGGACAGGTAATCAGCTCCAGCTGATCTTTTATTGCCGCTAACACCCGGATCGTCTGGGCAGCTTTGGCTGCTGATTCTGGGCAGGCTCCCATAGACCTTGCTTTTTCCACAATTTCAGGGCCGTCTGTTCCTTTGAGGCCAACTTTTCCACCCATCCCGGCTATAGGGTTTACAATTAAGCCTATCTTTTTCATCGTCTGGTTAAGTGCAGGGATGATTTATTGATGCCCATTGCCGCCTCCCAAACCGATTCGCACAGCGTGGGATGTGGGTGGATCAACTCGGACATATCGGCGGCAGTTAGTCCCCTGGCTATAGCCATGGTTCCTTCCTGGATAAGATCGGAAGCATGTGGCCCTAAGACATGTACACCGATCACTTTTTCCTCCTCACCGGCAGTTATTATTTTTACCGCACCTTCTTTTTCATCCTGGGTCGCTGCTTTGCCATTCGCAGAAAAAGGAAATTTACCAGTTTTAATATTATCATACCCTTTTTCTTTAGCCTCTTCCTCGCTCAAGCCGACACAGGCTAATTCCGGATCTGTAAAAAGACAGCTTGGCACGGCAGTACCGTCAAAGTGAGCTTCAATGCCGGCAATATTCTCAGCAGCAACAATGCCCTGGTGGTATGCGGTGTGAGCCAGGTAATAATTCGGGAAGGTGGCATCCCCTACAGCATAAATCCCGGGAGCTGAAGTTTCCATCCTGCTGCTTACCTTTATTCCATTCTTATCGTAATCCACCCCCAGTTTATTCAAATCCTGATTACCAAAAGCTGCTTTACGGCCAACTGCCAGCAGCAAACTTTCTGCTCTTACTATTTCCTGACCCTTACGAGTATTCACAGTCAGCTTAAAATGTTCATTTTCTTTTTCAATTATTTCAATTGGTGAGTTCATCATAATCTCGAGTCCATTTTTCCGCATATACGTGGCCAGGCGGCGGACCATCTCCAGGTCCATCCTCCGCAGGAGCCTTTCACTGCGGTGCACTATGGTCACTTTAACTCCCAGCCCCATAAAAATAGAAGCCATTTCCAGGGCAATGACCCCTCCGCCGATAACAGCCATAGTTCCGGGTAGTTTCTCCAGGGCCAGAGCCTCTTTTGAAGTAATAATGCCAGGGAGATCTATGCCCGGCGTTGGCGGGTAGATCTCATCGCTGCCTGTAGCCAGAATAATATTTTCTGTTTTTAGCTTAATCTCTTCGCCGCTGCCATTCATAATGCTGACCAGGTTGGAGCTTAATGCCTTGGCATCGCCGTAATACACATCGACGTTTTTATTGTCCATCAATTCACTGATATGATCAACCAGCTCGTTGACAATCTTTTTCTTCTTCTCCTGTAACTGTGGGTAATTGAATTCCATCTCTTTTATATTAAAACCAAATTCATCCGCCGTCTGCAGACGACGGTAAAAAGCGGCACCGTGAGTCAAAACCTTGGTCGGAATACAACCGTGATTCAGGCAAACCCCACCCAGCGTGTCTTTTTCAATTACAGCAGTTTTCAGGCCGAGGGAACCGGCTCTCAATCCCGCCAGGTAGCCCCCCGGTCCGCCGCCGATGATAACTGCTTTGTAATTTTCGCTCATAAATTATTCTCCTTTCTCCTTTATCATTCCATGCAGACTTGTAAATACAGCGGGTATAACCATGGAAAAACCCTTAACCAGCGCTCTGGTCATCCGTTCGTAACTTATATCATATCCCAGGTCATGGAGCCCGGCCGATTTTTCGCCTATTTCAGAATGCTTTTCACTCAAGACAAGGCGGTAATCTTTCTTTAAAACCTTGTTGTACAGATCCGCCGGCAGCTTAAATAGTATTGAACCATGCTGCAGAACTATCCCATCACGCCGAAGCTGGGCACTGCCTACCACCTTTTTGCCATCCACCTGGATCTCGTAGGCTGACGGTGTATCAAAACATGACCCGGGAGCGAGACCCCCCTGCCCTTTTTCTTCGGGAGTAACCGAAGCAATGATATTCAGCAGGTTAAAAGCGGTAACCAGTCCGCGACTGATCGCCCTGTATGCATCCATCACCCCTCCGTTATGGATAAAAGGATGGACTTCGGGCACAACAATACTGTAAGTTAGCTCATGAAGGTGGAGAACCGCCCGACCACCGGTAGGACGACGCACTATTTCTACTCCTGCTTTGCGACAGGCATCCATATCGACTATATCATTTTCGTCTTGAAAATAGCCGAGAGAAACCGCAGGAGGCGACCAGCGGTAAAGACGGAGTGTAGGGGGGCATTCTCCTGCCGCAACTTCTTCCATTATTTCAATTTCTCTGTCCATGTTTGATTTTCCCGGTAGTGGAGGATCCAGGATCAGGCGCCACTGGTAGAGCATCTAAGGTATTCCTCCTTTAAAAATGAGCCTCACTCCTTAAGTGAATCGAATAATTCTTTTAAACTTTTTTGACATTCAAAAGTACTTAACTGCCGGTGATAATTGTAAATAATACCTCCGGGGCGTTCATTGTAATAAGGCCGATTACAACCGGGGCATCCGCTGGTTTGAAAAGCTTCTCCGGAGGCTAAAATTTCTGTAAGCGCATTTTTGGAAATACCATATGATATGAGGCGCCCATTTTCAAATTTAAACAATGATCCTTCCACCAATTTTTTTTGTAGCAAAAAAAAGCCGGCCTGGATACGGCGGTACGAGTCAATCCGTGGGGGATCAGCATCAGCAAGCGGCGTCCCTTTCAGTGGCACAAAGGCAAAAAGGGCCGGTGTTACCCCGGCCTGTAAAAGACGTTCTATCAACAAGAATGCCTCAGCTTCTGTTTCACCAAGACCGCAGATTATGTGAGTGCTCATCCTGCCCGGCAATTTATCTGCGCAATGAAGCAGCAGGTCAAGCCGTTCATGAAGCGAGCCGCCTTTGATCTGCTCATGGGCATGGGGGTTAATTACATCAAGAGAAACACTGATCCTATCCACTCCGGAACCTATTAGCTTAGCCGCTTCATCTTCGTCCTCAATCCATGCTGAAACCGAAAGCGGTAGAGTGGTAATTGCTTTTATTTTGCTTATAATTTTAAGAAGGGTGCCGATACCATCTGTATGCCTGACCGACTGAAGACAGATGCGTTGAATTCCATTCTCTTCGGCCTGGCCCAGTTTTAATTCGATTGCATCCCAGGAAAATTCAGGCCAGTTTACGCGCCCAAGCCGGTTAAGAACTTTATTTTCACCGACGCCCTGCGGACAAAAAGAACATTTCATCGGGCATCGTTTGCCGGAGAGCAAATATGCAGTTGTCGGATAAGCATCCATCCGGTTGGAGGATAAGTCCATACAGGCAGCAGTGCCGGCTGAAAGGCGAATCATAAGGAACAGCACTCCTCGGAAATAGTAATTTCAAGACCCAGCTCTTCCGCCTTGATTCTGGCCGGTGGCGCAGGTAAAACAATTTTATTAACACCGGCCTTAAGAGCATAAGTGTCAACTGCTTCACGGTAGCGGCCACCGGGGCGCATGCAGCCGAGATATAAAGGTACCCCAGGGAACATTAACCGGGCAGTGGCAATAAAACGAGCTGTTTCTTGTAAATCGGGAGGTGAACACTGGCTGAAAGCAGTTCCTTCGGTCGGTCGGAAAATAATCAGGCTGATTGCCTCTACCGCCTCCCGCTGCAGCAGCTGAAGGGCAGCATATTCACTTTTTATTACACCGGCGTTCAGGCCGATGCAGATATGTGGTATCACACGCGTATACTTTTGTAAAAAACGATATGAAGTAATGTAATCTTCGATAGTCGCTTTTAAACCGTAAACCGCAGCTATTGTTTCGTTATTACCAATAAAATCAAAAGAAACCACTGTGGCTACTTCAGCCAGTCTCTTTGCTTCTGCTTCGGTTACGAGGCCGGTATGCAGGTTAAGGGGTCTGCGGGCAGCGAGCTCTTTTAACTCGGCCCATTTTTCGAGCAAAGGCACCTTACCCAGCTGGTCAGAACCGCCTGAGACCAGGTAGCTTCTCTCCCGTCCGCTCTTACTGCTGAGGGCTTTCTCCAGAGAAACCATATTTTGCAAGTAGTAGCCGGAACAATGCGCACACTTCAATGAGCAGTCATTACCGGTAACACTAACCGCCAAAGTCCGGTTAGGAGCTGCAAATTCGATCCAATCCGGGAAAAAAATCTGCCGCATTTTCCAGGCTTGTTTCAGTAGCCCGTTTAAACTGCTTTTTTTCGGCATAATGGCCTCCGAATACACCATTTTTTTTTTAGAATAAAGCAGGGGAAGCAGAAAAGCAAACACTCTTTACTGCTATCCCCAGTTAACAATATCTAAATTATCGCCAATCATAAAGACTTTGTTTCATATGCAGTTCAGGCTTCAGGCCTCTATTTAAAACACCAAGCCCCTTCCACTAATATCGATCCGGTAATTTTTCTCCGACCTTAACCGAATCAGTCTCTGCTCTTTTCCCAACGCATAACCGGGTTGCGGGCAGCACGGACTTCATCAAGACGTCCGACAACTGTATTATATGGACCGTGGGCTACTTTTTCAGCATCTTCATCAATATCTGCAGAGATCTGTTTCATAACTTCTGCAAAAGCATCAAGTGTCTCTTTTGCTTCCGTGTCAGTCGGCTCAACCATAAGTGCCTCTTCAACGATTAATGGAAAGTAAACAGTAGGCGGATGGAATCCCCTGTCAAGAAGAGCTTTGGCAATATCGCCGGCTCCGGCGCCTTTCTTTTTTTCCGGTCTTGCTGAAAGGACAAATTCATGTTTGCAGATACGATCATAGGGCAGGCAATAAGTTTCCTTCAACAAACTCATCAGGTAGTTGGCATTGATTACAGCATCGGTGGAAGCCTGCTTCAGCCCTTCCGCGCCCATCATAAGCATATAGGTAAAAGCCTTGACTGCAACTCCGAAATTACCATAGAAAGAGTGAACTTTACCGATACTATCGGGAAGATCGTAGTCAAAATAATACTGATCACCTTTTTTATCAACCAGGGGAACGGGCAGGAAAGGAATTAGCCGCTCTTTTACTCCAACAGGACCTCCGCCCGGGCCGCCTCCACCATGTGGTGTCGATAGAGTTTTATGGATATTTAAGTGGACAACGTCAAAACCCATATCACCGGGTCGGGCATAACCCATTATCGCATTAAGGTTGGCCCCGTCGTAATAGAGCAGTCCGCCTGCCTCGTGGACAGCTTTGGCCATGGCAA
>JBNJHN010000034.1:0-19265 GCA_051748565.1 Bacillota bacterium
TAATTTAAATGTCCGAATTATTACGAATTATTAACCAGGGTATCGAACGAAGGTTGAATCATTAAGCCAACTGCACCCGGGCCAATATGGGCGCCGATAGCCGGGCCGACCATACCAACATGTAGATCAATCACCTCATATTTCTCCTGCAGTTCCTTAAGAAGTGTCCGGGCGCTTTCTTCAGCCCCCGTGTGAACGACTGAAAGGTTAACGGGGTAGTCGGCACTAACGTTTTTAAGAGCAGCTTTTACCAGGCTGGGGATGACCTGTGAGCGGCCGCGAACTTTGTCGTAAGGTGCGACCATTCCTTCAGGATCGGCATAAAGAACTGGTTTAATTTGCAGTAGCGATCCCAAGAGAGAAGCTGCTTTGCCGATACGGCCGTTGCGCTGCAGGAATTCCAGGGTATCGACAGCAAAAACGCTGAATGTCCGGGCAATTGATTTTTCAGTCAAGGTCAGGATTTCTTCAAGTGCCATTTCCCTGTGGGCAGCTTCAGCTGCAATCAAAACAGACAGGCCGATTCCCTGTGAAGCTGTTTTTGTATCGATAGGAATAACCTCGGGAGCAACCATTTTAGAAGCGACTTCTGCTGAATTAAGAGTACCACTCAATTTTCCGGAAATATGGATACTGAGCACTGTATCATCCTGGGAAGCTATTTCTTCGTAAGCCTGGCGAAACATTTCCGGTGAAGGTTGGGAAGTTTTGGGTAAAATTCTGCTCGATGTTAACTTGCTGAAAAAATCTTTTGCAGTCAGGTCCACTCCATCAGAATATGAATCTTCACCAAATATCACAGTGATCGGTACAACTTTTATTCCATACTTTTTGGTTTGCTCTTTTGACAAATCTGCAGTGCTGTCGGTAACAATCTTTATGTAGTGCATGTAAAGCCTCCTTTTCATTTGGTGATTGATGTTTAATACTACTATACAGAATAATACCATAATATAAGCCCTTTTTGTTGCATCTGGATATAATAAATTTAGCAGTCAGAGAGGATATACAAATTACTTATTGTAATATAGCAGCGGTTTAATGATCTGATAATCTATGATAAAATACAGAAAAGCAAGCTGAGAGGGATTGATCCAGATGATTAAAATGGAAGTTAAAACTGTAACAGCAGATCAGGGCGGCAACTTTCTTGTTTTGCTAATGGATGATGAAGAAAAAAAAGTGCTGCCAATTTCAATTGGCCCCCTTGAAGCACAGGCAATTGCCCTTGTCTTACAGGGGGAAACGCCACCCAGACCTTTGACCCACGATTTATTAAAATCTGTATGTGAAAGCCTCGGTGGTTCGATGGAGAAGATTGTAATAACCGATATCAGGGAAAGTACATTTTATGCCGAAATATACTTGCAACTTAACAGCGAAACGATTGTTGTTGATTCGAGGCCAAGCGATGCTATTGCCCTGGCTTTACGCTTTGAGTCTCCTATTTATATGGCTACAAAATTAATAGAATTTACTTATGACTACCAGGACATAATTGCCCGGGAAGGCGGCGATGAAGAACTCCATTAAATAAGCCTGTTTTTAAGTTTTTTCAGTAAGGGCTGATAAGGTCCGGTCGGACAGCCTCTATTCCCTGTGTATACTTGCTATTGGCAATATACTTCAAACCGTGACTTCGCACCAACTGGCTTATCCAGGCTGGTTGTTTATAGCGGCATTTAACTTCCAGGACAACTAGTTGGTAATGATGGTATCTAAACATAGACGGGTTCGGAAAGAGAGAGTTGGTGTAACAGCTGCGTACATCGTGATCAAGGGTTATGCGTAGATCACCGTTAGTACGCGGTTTGTAACCTTCCCTGTAGTATTCGACCATCACTTTCGGTTTTAATGCCCTTAAATAATAGATTCTTTCAAATTCCTGTAGGATGGGGTTATCTAAATTAGCCCAGTGGTGAATCTGCATAAAGTCCAGGTAATCAGCCGGAGAAATAGCTGTGCTGTACTTTTCAATCGATTCTCCCCAGCGGTTTTTTAACTCAACCCGCAGGAGAGGATTGTTTTCAAGTGAGTCTATGTAAGTTCGAATACGACATTTTATCCTGCCAAAATTACCATCTATCTTTTCGTAGTAAGCCTGGAACTGGTCGTTATCAAAATAGAGGCTGCGGACCAGGTAACGATTCTTTGATGCTCTGCGGGTATATTCATCCTGCTGCATAAACGGGGCAAGTGCATTTTTTAACTGATAGTACTGTTGGGCAGAAAGCCTGTATTTATATTCGAACCGCCAGGGAATTACCTCTTTTTTATTTATTTTTAGATTTATCATCCTTAGAAGGTTCCCTGTTACATGGGCAGTGCCAATTGAGGCGCCAGCAGGGAGACTTTTTTAACCCCTTCCAGTTTTTTTATCGCACCAATAAATTGTTCGGTATCCTGTTCCTGGGCTTCGGTAAAGCGTAATTCGTATACTATTTCCCAACCATCATCAACAATATCATGGGAACGAATCCGTGAGCGGGAACTGTATTCTTTAACCAGCCGATTCGCACTATCCGGAGATCGGCTGCTTTGTCCTGAAACAACCAAAACAAAGTCGGAGTGTTTCGGCCGTCCATACTCAAAAAGGAAGAGAATAAAAATGATTATTGATATAAAAATTGTGGCCAAAAGAGCCAGTGTCCAATTCTCGGTGCCGCATCCCAATCCGACAACGATTGCCCAGAATAGGTATACCATGTCGCGCGTATCTTTAATCGGGGTGCGGAAGCGGACTATAGATAGTGAACCGATCAGGCCAAGTGACAAAACAAGATCTCCGCGGATGAAAAACATCACCAGGGCAACAACCGGGGCAATTAAAACCAAAGTGGTTAAAAAGGCCGGTTCGTAATTCATCCCCCGGTGAGTGTTGCGGTAAATCATGGCGATAATAAAAGAGAGGATCAGTGCCATCACCAGGGCGGTAAATAAGGTTAGGGTTAGTTCACCAGGGATTAAGAAGGATTCACTTAACAGCTGCCACATATCAAAACCTCCCGAATAATTCTTAATTGATCTTACTGACTGCTGAGAATTTGCATTTCTTCTTCGCTCAATTGAAATTTTTGGCGAATATGTTCAACAACGATTGCCGGTCTCAGGCGGGCAAATTCTCTTAGATTATCAATTTCATGGTACCAATGGTCGACTGAGCCGCCCCAGCGTTCAAAGTGCCTGGGAATTTCCGATTCTATATTAGCTGCCAGCTCGTCTATCCTGGTGACAACCCTTTCCGGCTCAAAAGTATTGTTGATATGGTAAGCAAAACGTTTGATAAACTCATCTTCAAAATTTTGATTTCGTAAAAGGTTAACTGTTAGTATAGTGCTGATTCTATTTTGGAAACCTGTACCAGCCGGGTTGGTCATGCTGGCCAGAGTGTTATATTCCACGTGGCCCGGCCAGAAGCACCAGTCAAAATCGAAAACAAGCCAGCGCCAGATGCCTTCAGGGCTTTGTTCCCGCCAGATTCTAATATTACCCTGGTCGGTCTGAGCGTAATAGATTTGAGTGATTAGTGCATCAATATAGTTTGTAATATCCATTTGTATACTAACATATTCATAGTTTTCGTCTATAGCCAGGTCATTATTCTGAACATAATCAAGCAGGGCCAGGTAATGTTCGTTTGAGCCGGCCCGGACGATCCAGTTTGCCTGTAAAAGGTCGATCTTATCCGGGTCGAGGTCGTGGTTATGGGCAATAAAATAGCGGTTGGCACGCTCCCTGATGTTGTAAATACCCCAGTACTCCCCATTCAAATAGAGTACAGCCTGGCGGTGGTCCTGGTAATCGAGGCCTGTATCTTCAAGCAGACTGGCCATCATTATATCCCTGATTTTGCTGCAGCCGGCATCCTGCCCCGAGGTGCGCAGGGTCAAGGCCTTGAAATGGGTCAGATCCTTTCTCGGGAAAATGGGATATCGTATTTCGTTATGTCCGTAAATGTTGCGGGCGAAAACATTGAAAATTTTTTGGTCCATACCGCGACTGAACTGGCCCCCAATTTTTATTCCTGCATCAAAGCCAAGGCCGAGAGTTCCATCGGGCTCATATATCTCTAAGTGGATTGGTTTCTCCATATCCTTCCAAAAATTAGCTCCGTAATAAGGAAAGGTGTTTGAAGCGTTATATCCCTTAACATAGATACCGTATTCAGGATGCCATAACCCTTCAGGGTCGGTCATAACCGAAACCACGGTCAGATTGTGTTTATCTCCCAGGAAAAAGGAGCGGTTAACAACAGGGCTTGACAGTTTTCCTTCCGCAAAACTGCTTGCCCTGACAACAGAAGTCTTTTCAATAGGAAGGGGATCTATGTAGAGGTTCGAATCAACATCAGGTTCAGAGCCGTCCAGGGTGTAACGGATACTTGCATCAGCTGTTGGGGCAGCAAATTCCAGGTAAAAGGGTTGGCTATAAAAACCGCCCTGGTGAGATACTGCAGGCGGTTGTGTGTGTCCACTGTAGGTGTTAGATTCATTTATGCTTCCCGGGGCGGGGGTATCGAAAAAATAACGTTCGTTGCTTCCGTCATTTAGGCGCCCTACTGAATGATCGGGAGTAAGCTTGCCTGTTTGTATAGAATCGATCATGATCCCCGATGGGTGGTAAAGTGCCAAAGTTTCACCGGTCGCCTTAATTTTAAAATTAGTATGCAGGTAAGGGCTTCCAGGGTCACGGCGGTCCTTTCCGGAAGCAAAAAGCAGGAAGCAGCTGCCGGACTTAATAGTTACATTGGGAAATTCCCAGCGATAAGGGTTTTCTTCACAGTCTGAAAGTCCATACCCTTCAAGATTAATGTCAAAATTTTCAGGGTTATAGATTTCGATCCAGTCGTAATAATCTCCGTCCTCGTCGGCAATAGTTGCTGTGTTAATGGCCATAACCTCGCTGATAAAGATACGGGGTACAGGGTTACCACTGAATTTTTCGAAACCCTGTGTATAATTTTCTTCACTCGGGGTTGGCCGGGGGAAGTACAACCATTTTTCGGGGTCATCAATATCCCGGCCGTAAGAAACATCGCGCTCCATGTTCCTGATCTCTTTTTTATCAATAATTGTGCCGTCCGGCATGCTGAGGACGAGGGTGTCATTTTGGTCGTTAAGCCTGAAATTAGTGTGAAGATAAGGCCCTTCCGGATCACGGCGGTTTTTACCCGAGGCAAAGACAATTAAAAATTGTTCGGGTTCAATGGTTACGGCAGGAAAGCGCCATCGGAAGGCATTCTCACTTTTATCGGAGAGCCAGTAGTCTGTTAAGTCGACAGAAGTGTCACAGGGGTTATAAAGTTCAATCCAGTCGGACAAGTCACCGTCTTCATCGGGCAGCGAAGTCTGATTTGAGGTTAAAAACTCATTGATCAGGATATGTTGTTCTTCAGCCATGGGCATTTCTATTACCTGTTCATAAGGAGTGGCATTATTGGCAGAGTTCGGGGTGGCATCAAGAAAAAAAGACCACTCTCTCAGATTATCAGCTTTTCGGCCGTAAGATACATTGGATAGCATTTCTGATGTAATAACCCTGTCTAAAATTGACGCCTCGGGGTCAATCAGCAAAAGCGTGCTCTCCGAAGTACTGAGGCGAAAGTTGGTATGCAGGAAGTCATTGTCAGGATTGGCTCTATCTTTTCCTGAAGTAAAAACCACCAAATAGCCGGCAGGCTCTATAATCACGGCAGGGAATTTCCACATATATGGTTCATCGGGGTCATTGGTAGCCCAGTAACCATCCATCGATACAGGATAATCTCCCGGATTATATATTTCAAACCAGTCCGGGTAATCTCCATCTTCATCTGTTATCGTGCAGCGGTTACTGGCCATAACCTCATTAATGACTAAACCTCTGCCACCTAAAAAAGAACCGCCCAGGTAAAAACCAAGCAGCAGGAGCAAAATAACCAAAATAAATACATATTGAACACGGATTGCTAACCGTGGCTCGAACTTTCTTTTGCGAAAAGGCAATAAATCACTCCCAACCTTAAATTAATTTTCTTGAATCAAATATCCGTTCCATATTTTTAACCTTGTTTCATCTATTTGATTAACCATTTAATATTACACGATGCCGTTCTTTTCTGTCAAAAATACTATAAAACTTTTACAAAAAGGTTATTAAACCTGTAAGCTGAAAAAAAGGACTACAGTCCTGAGATACCAGTAAAGGGGCAATTAAAAATTTTGCCTCAAAAAAATGTTAAATGGAGAATAAATAGAGAGATGTTAGAGGAAATAAAAAACAGACTTCTGGATAATGATAGACTGGTCGGCATAAGTATCGTTGCGATTTTTGCCTTATTTTTAATTGTTGTGCCACCCATTTATGGTGTTACCCAGATAAAGCCTCTCGGGATGTCACTGTTGGCGGGGATAGCGCTATCGTTTTTCAATTAAAAAGAATAAAGCAAGAGCTGTAAAAGATAGCGGTTCTATTTATGCATTCATGTTATCACCCAAAAGATGGGGAAAGGCCTACTCATCATACAGCGAAGATTATTTTAGTATTAAGTAGGAATGAGAGGATGATTATGATGGAGAACAGATAATTTAGATTAAAGCAGGTTCTTTTCATTAAGGTGATCTAAACATAATTTTTATGGGCTATTCTGTCATTAATTGCACCACCTTCAATTTTGCAATTATTTGACCTGCCTACAGCTGATCTCACATTTCTGAGAATTTTTGGAGCAGTTTTGCTTTCCATGAGCTTTGCTTGCTGGTTTGCATACAGAGATCCATTGAGGAACCTGGCCGTTATTTGGATGGGCATAGTAGATAATGGTTTAGCAGCATTGGTGATAATTTGGCTGGGTATAACTGTTGGTGTTGGTTGGTATTTATGGTTATCTGTGGCTATTATATTCTTTTTCTTTTTGGCATTTTTGGTTCTCGTACCTAAGAGCGATGCTTATAAGAAACCAGCTTAAGGCCAAGTGCTGACGAGGGGACGTCAGACTGTTTCACCTGTCTTCCTTGACTGCATAATATATTCTCACATCAACTAAGGTTATTACAGCCGATGCATTAGTTGCAGTATAATCAAAAATTATTAATTAACCGTTGAAATTTTAATAGGAAAGATTATAATAGAAAAGTGGGTAAACAAAAGTAATTACAACTTCAGCGATTAATCATCACGGGTACCTATAATAAAAACTAGGAGGGTTTTACTAAATGAATAGGTCTGAATTAGTTGATCTGGTTGCAGAGAAAGCGGAATTGTCAAGAAAGGATAGCGATAAGGCTTTAAGAGCAGTATTTGATGCTATTACAGAAAGTCTTGCCAAAGGTGAGAAGGTTCAGTTAGTCGGCTTTGGAACTTTCGAAGTAAGAAATCGCAAAGAAAGAGAAGGCCGTAATCCTTTAACGGGAGAAAAAATTACAGTCAAAGCCCAGAAATCCCCGGCATTCAAGCCAGGTAAAGCTTTAAAAGACAAAGTAAAATAATATTCGAGTTTAAACTATAATACCTGCCGCTTGTTATTACTGATACTTAAAGATTAAAATACAAAGTAAAAATTCGTGAAGCCTCTTGAGAATGTATAATCCCTCGGGAGGCTTTTTAACTAGTTCAACATGAACATCTTGCCATGTATCCATATTGCTGCTATAGATGTCAAACAACAGGGTGCGGAAATTTTATTATTTTTGTATTGTAAAAATATAACAATATGATATAATAATGGTAAAGAGTTCAGTGCGAATTAACTGCAACACAGGTAACAAGATTGATGAATCAAAGATCCACTAGCCAGGACTAAAAAGATTAAAGGAGGCAATGAAGCCCGGTTTGTAGATGGTTACTTGACCTGGTGAGCCAGGAGTGAAACCGGCCTCATTATTTAGTAGAAGCAGTTCCGAAGGATTTTTCTGTTTGAAGGGAGGTTTATAAGATGTATAATACACTATCACTTCAGAATATGGTAAAGTTCATTGCTGTTTTATTGGTGCTGGTTGTCCTGTTATTGGTCTTTCCGGGGCAGGCAGCAGGCCTGGGGCATGAAACCAGGCTGGTGGAAATTTCCGGGATCAATGATGGGTCTACCGGTTTTACAACACGAGTAGAATCACCTGATATGTACTTAGCCCGACTGGCTGGTGAAGGGGGATTTGTTTATGCGGTCGCAAGAGTTGAATCGCCTGATATGTTACTGGCAAGATTTGCCGCAGAACAAACAGGCGTCACTGCTCCGGCCGCAGGTGATCCTGCAGTTACAGGATTTAACTACTGGGCGTTAGTTTTGATATTGGCGCTCAGCGCCATTTTGGCGATGGGATTGTTGTTCTGGGAACGGTTGTTTAAATTGCGTGAAGCTGATGTGGAAAATGTCACAAAACGCTGTACATTGATCAGCGAAAGGTGTTAAGTTTAGCCGGTTCAATAATGCGGGTATACTAACTGATTTCTTACCGGCTATGAGGAAAAGGTTATGCAGATTGCCCAATTGTATGGCTCTTTACCAATAATATTTTCAATTATTCAGAAATAATAGTATAAGCATTGGAATGTATCGTTTCAATCCGAAGAGGTCGGCCAAAGAGCTTTCCCCTAGATTGTTCTTTAAGAAGATCCAGGTTGGGAAGCTCGCCTTCGCCAAGGATCACCATTTTCACCGACTTATCAGCTGTTTCTGTATTGATGTCAATAATGCGATACCCGCTGCCTGCCAGCCAATCATTGCTGAGACTATAAACCCGTGCTTTAATGGAGTTGCTGACAAATAGAGAGTAGCTGGTTAAGGATAAAGGGATCATAATCAGGATAACTGCTGCCATGGCAATTGCTATTGCCTTCCGTTTTGTTTTGACTGAACGTTCAATTAAGCTGGCCTGCGGGAAACCCATCAACCCAAAAACCAGTGTGCCGGTAATTAAAATGGCTAAGTAGTTGGTAATAAAGAGAAGCAGACTGCCTAAGGCAAGTCCTGGTTTACCCAGCGCCAATAGAATCCCCACATTGGCCAAAGGCGGTACGAGAGATACGGCAATGGCAACTCCGGGCAGAGTATCTGAAACATCTTTGCGGGATAGGGCAAAAGCTCCAGCCAAGCCGGTTACCAGGGCGGCCAGTAAGTCCATTAATCGCGGTGCCGTCCGGCTAATGATCTGCTCAATACTCTCCGGATTAAATAAACTTGCCATCGGTAAGGTTAGAATAAAACCAACCGCAATAGCAGTTATGATACCACCCAGGCTAACCAGTAGAGAGCTGAATACTGCCTGGCGATCACCAATACTGACACTAAAAGCCAAACCCATGATCGGCAGCATCAGCGGCGCAACGATCATCGCCCCAATTATTACTGCCAGGGAATCCCCGAGCAAACCAAAAGCAGCGATCGTTGCCGCAAGAATAAGCAGGCAAAAGAAGCGAACCAGTTTTTTATTCAGAACTTCGCCTTCAAAAAGCAGTGTATCCCTAACCCGCTTCACTTCATTCCCGTCTACAGGGCCGCCATGCAAAATATTGCCAATGTGATTAGTCATTACAGCTTCATCACCTCTTCATCAGATTGACATACCGGCAGATACTAAAGTACGCTAGTTTTAAACAACCCTTTTACTCATCAAGTTCATTTAAACTTTTTAGCAGCAGTCTTTAAAAATAGCTGTTTACAATTCAACGAGTAGCCTGTTGGCATCCGATTCCCTGATCAGCTTTTTAATCTCCTGAAAACTATCCTCAAGGGCATCAAGAACAGGTGAGGCTTCAGTTATTGCCTCTTCATTGTAATCATAGAGCTCGAGTTGTTCAAGAGCTACGGCAACTGTAATTTCATAGATGTCAAGAACAGGCTCGTAATGTTTTTGGTTGTCGGAACCTTTTTCAGGCAGAATTGCAGAAAGCAGATTTACTTCCACCAGGTTATCAAGTATTTTTTTAACCAACAGCTCCGGGATTTTCAGCTGATCCGACACCTGGCTTGTTGTTAATGTCGAAGTTGATTCTGTGAAATTCTTCAGCAACAGAGAAAGAATGTATAGCGAAAGCAGTTTATACTTATAGGGGTTGATCTTTTTAGGGGCAAGGCCGTAGCGGTAAAGTTCAATATTCTGGGCGGCATGAGTCAGCTCTGCGCCAAAAAGGACTATAGTCCAGCTGACCTGCATCCAAATTAAAAGCAGTGGCAGGGTGGCAAATGAACCGTATACTACTCCCAAACCGGCAGCGCCGATTTGAAAAGTCAGATAAGCCCACTGGGCTAATTGGAACACCGTTCCGGCAATGATTCCGGTGATCAGAGCAGGTAAAAAATTCACCCGGGTATTGGGCATCACTTTATATAGAAGAGTGAATAGAATCCAGATCAGTAAATAAGGCATCAACCTGAGCAGGAATAGAAGGAAGGGGCTGAGCAGGCTCCCTTCAAGCAGCTGGATCCTGGTGGTAATAAAAACAGAAAATGCTCCGGCCGCAATTAATAAGAGCGGCCCCAAAATGAGTAGGGCAAAGTAATCCCTGAAACGTTGCAGCACAGTCTTTCCCTGTCTAACCTGCCAGATCTGGTTAAAGATTTTTTCAACATTGACCAGCAGCATAGAGATCGTATAGATCAAAACACCCAACCCGGTAACCGCAACCAATCCACCATCAACTTGGCCAAAAAAAGTACCGGTTATCTCGATAAGCCAGTCATACACTGCTTCCCGACCGGCCAGAGCCACCTGCAGCTGCTGCTCAAGGTATCTTTCCAACCCAAAGCCCTTGGCAATCCCCAGAGCCAGAGCGGCAACTGGAACAATGCTGAGCACAGAAAAGAAGGTCAGAGCTGGAGCAAGCATGAATATTTTATTATTTAGCGCGTTCTGTAGCGTTAAAAACAATATACGTGTCTGCCTAATTAGAAACATTCGGAGTGGGTTTTTCTGGTCAATTGGAGTCTGCCAGACGACCTTCATCATCAATGCAAAAGATCGATCTCTTAAATTTCGCAGAAATGTAATCATCTTTTTCATAGTACTTAATATATCAGCAATCAAAGAATAGCGCATCATCAAATATTGGCAAAACACTTAAGTTTTCATAACAGAATCCGGGCGGGCAAACCCGGGTTCTGATAATTTTTATTCGCTATAGGCACAGTAGTTTTTTCAGTTTTTATTGTAGTCTCAGCCTAAACTGCTTCTTCTTTTTTACGCTGCTGAAAAGAAGAGAAAAAAGCTATTATTCCTCCAAAAAGGGCTATAAATCCGAAAACCCAGGGCAGAGCCAGCGCGGCAACAAGAGGTGAGCCAAGTAATATAACCCCAAATAAGAAATGGATTACCCCGAGAATGGCTGCAGAAAAACCACCTCCCTTAAATGCTCCGAAGAAGCTGATCAGGCCAAGGATTATTCCGTTTATGCCAAATATAATCACAACCATGGTTGGCAGCAGAATTGCGCTCCAGATTGGGTGCTGAATGACGGTCAGGCCGGCAAATATCCCGATTGCACCAGACAGCAACTTCCATCCCCACAGGGAGCGATCAATAAAGATGCCGGCAATGGAAAATACACCGGTTACCAGCCAGAAGATGCCAATAAACTGGACAATAACCAGGGTTGTTGCCGCCGGATTGGTTATAAGCAGCAATCCGATGATTATTGAAAATAGCCCCTGAACCAGCGTGGCCCACCAGGGTATATTCCATTGCTCTACAGATGTGTTGGTTGTTTCTGAAACAACATTACTCATTTCAATACCACCTTTATAATTTTTTCACTTTCCTGTGCGGTTATCAAAACTATGATTTCAATGCATTTGACTCTTTTATCTCATAATATATTTTGAAGAGGATTATGATTATCTCAAAATATAATCTGATTACAATCACTGATAAAAGAAAATAGATCGGTGAAAATATCAGAGCCACAAAACCGCCCAATATGCTCTGCGTAAAAGCATATATAACCACCGCCAGGGCACTTATTCCACTCATAATCATCCCAATTATAAATAGGATGCTTATAATCTTAGGAATTATGAACTCTGAAAAACTGGTGTCAAATAATGCCTTGTAAAAGCTTTCGCTATAATCCGAATCCATGTCTACACCTCCAGTATTTATTTTTTTTTCTTTAAAAATCTTTATAAAGCATCAGGGAAAGAACCACCATTAAACCCGCTAACAGAAAATACAAGCCATAAATAATGACCACAATGGAAAACATGGCCATCGAAGCATAGATTAGCCCGACACCAAAAGCCAGATGAATCAGCCCGAAGATAATGGTCGGGATGATGCTTGCCCCTTCCCTGCGCCTGCTGACCGATAAAAAACGATCAAAGGCCATCAGTATCGCAAATATACCGATGATAATGCCGACTAAAGTAACCGTAACCTGGGTGTTGACAATCATGTAAATGCCGACAGCCATTACTGCTAAACCAAACAGCAGCAATAAAACCTGGTTTTGATAATCCTTCCAGTTTACTGAAACAGCAATGACCCGTACCAATCCAGCTACCAGCAGTAATACACCAATTAGGGTCGCCAGGAAATTGACGATCTGACTGGGAATGGCTATAAAGATTACTCCGATAACCATCAGGATTACGCCCAGGAAAAGACCCAGCGGTTTAATGCGTTCAATTGGATCCAATATTTCTCTCCTCCTTTATTCTTTGATTGTAACCGCCCGGGGAGATCCTGTTCCGCCCCGGATAAATTACCCTTTTCCGGCAACAAACTAACTAATTCCTGCTGATTTAACTGTCCGGTGGCGGCTCAGTTTCTTCCGGCGCCGGTTCACTCGGAGGGGCGTCTTGGTTACCGCCCAGGTTCTCAAGCAGGCCAGTAAAAAAGGACTGTATGCTTTCCCAAACCCCGGCTGCCCATTCAGTAAAACTGTTCCATAGTGATTCAAGATCAGGCGACGGTTGGGGCACTGAAATTTCTTCTTCCGGAGCCTCAGGAATCACAACCGGTTCATCTTCTCCTCCGAGAGCCGAAATTATAACAACGGTCATTAGAATTACCAGGGCCCAGACCCACCATTTTTTCCAGGCGGGTTTTTGAGGCTGCCTGCTCTCGCCACTATATGATAGTTCCTTTTTTAGTTCGTATGTATCTTGCTCCAGTTTTTGCAGCCGATCGGACTGTCCGGAATCTGTATCTTTTTCTTCTATAAAAGTACCTTCCTGCCAGATGCCGGTCTTGGTCGTCCCATCAGCATAGGTAAACTTGCCTCGGCCGTCGGGCCGGTCATCCCGCCAGTCCCCGGAATACTTGGTGCCGTCATGGAAAGTCGATACTCCCCGGCCATCTCGCTTATTGTTTCTCCATTCTCCTTCATAATTAGTCCCGTCAGCATATACAATCGAACCAATACCATCACGGTGACCGGCTTTGAAGTTGCCTACGTATTTAGTTCCATCAAGAGCGATGTCAGTACCGTGGCCGTGTTTTTTTCCTTCAAGCCACTCCCCACTATAGCTGGAACCATTTGGATGAGACCAAATTCCGTGTCCGCTGCGTTTGCCTTCCCGCCAGCCCCCGGTATACTTGATACCGTCCTGCCGGGTCAGGGTGCCCTGCCCATCAGGCTTATCGTTTTTCCATTCACCCGCATAAATTGTCCCATCCGGCCGGGTCAATACTCCTTTGCCGTGGCGTTTATTATCCTGCCATTCACCGTCATATTTTGAACCATCCTGGTAGGTGAAAGTGCTTTTGTCCATAATACTCCTCCTTTCTACGCAATTATTAAAAGCAATAAATGATTAAAGCCAACCAGCGTGGATATAATGCCTGCACACACTGGTTGACTAAGATGACGACGAGTGAATGAGGCATGTTACTTTAACTATTTGTGGAAGAGCCCCGGATTTTATAAAAACCCTGTTGTCGATCAGCTGCCGAATTCTTCGATCAACTTTTCTTCTTCCTCTTTGCTGAGGTTTGAATGTATCAGCTCCACAGAAACTCCTTTGAACTCTTCGGCTATGCGGTCGCGCACTGCATCGCTGGTCAGCAGAAACAAGGCTGAAGTGCCTTCAGTAACTTCCTGACGAACCTTATTGATGAAGTTGTCGTTGATGCCATAATCAATGAATTTGCCGGAAAAGGCACCCATGGCCGCTCCAAAGGCCATGCCAAACAAGGGCACAAAAAAGATTAACCCGAAAAGCATGCCCCAGAATGCTCCGGAAACCATGCCTCTGCCGACCATGCTGCCGTAATTGTCTGTCCGGGGACGTTTCTTGCCTGTCGGCCACGAAACAACAGCCGCATCTTTTATCTGAATCAACTGCTGCTTATACATGTCTGCCAGCTTATTTAATGTTTCGTTGGCTCCTTCAGCTGTTTCAAACTTCCATACCGATAATGTTGACATTTAAATAACCTCCTAAGAAATATTAATTTACACCATAAATGATGCCTGCAAGCTTGTTAACTGATTTTTACCTCTTCGAGTTTTTGTTTTTTTAGCTGGATATGCTCATAAGTATGGCTAACCACTATCTTAAGAACAGTAAAACCTGGGACAGCCAGGATAATCCCCAGCAGGCCGGCCAGACGCCCGGCGATTAGAATAACAAGAATTACAACAAGAGGGCTTAACGCCATTTTACGGCCCATAACAGCCGGAGAAATAAACAGGCTTTCGATCTGCTGGACAATGACAATGGCAATAATCACATATAACATCTTTGTCGGGGAATCAAAAAGAGCGATTAAGGCAGCCGGAACAGCGCCAATGAAAGGGCCGAGGTACGGAATGATGTTGGTAATCCCGATAATGATCGCCAGAATCAGGGCAAACTCAAGCCCGATAATTAAAAAGCTGATATAGGCCAGGGCCCCTACACAGAGGCAAACTATCCCTACACCTTTGAAATATTCACCCAGATTTACATTTATTTCAGCCAGGGCTCTTTTGATGCTGCCCTGGTAATCTTCCGGAACAAACCGATCGACCAGTTTCTCCAGGGAACCCTGTCCTTTTTCTTTCAGCATGAAAAAAAGCAAAAATGGCACAACCATGATCGTAGTAAAAAAGTTACCTATTACTCCTGCTATGCTGCCTAAACTGCTGGTCAGACCAACAATTGTATTGGAGGCCAGGCCGGCTAACCACTCGGTAATCTTGCTCATATTAATCGCTTCTAAATAAATAAGCCGGCCGATAACAGGGTGTTCACGCAGCCCTAAAAGAAGGGTATGCAGCTGCCTGATATTCTGGGGCAAGCTGTTAATCAGCCTGGCAAACTCGTCAACCAGGATCGGCCCGATAGACAATCCGAGGATTAAAACGACCCCTGCAATAACCACAAACACGATCAGAATCGAAAGAAATCTGGGCAGCTTGTACTTACACAAAAAATCACTCAGTGGAACGGTAAAATAATAGAGAATGCCGGCAATTATAAATGACAGAAAAAGAGCCTCGAAAACAACAACGATCGGCCTGAAAACAAAGGTTATCTGCGTGCCGATATAGATAATGGCGAAAATGACGAGAATGGCGATTCCGGTTTTAAATAATTTCGAATCCCACATTAATTGAACACTCCAGACTGTAAATGTTTTAATCGGAGAGCTTGCGCACAGAGATAATGGACAGCTGCTGCTCATAGATAATATTTAGCAGATCCCCAAGTTTGGCTTGATCGCTAAACAGGCCGGTTAAGACGGTTTTCACTTTTCCGTCTTCCAGATAGCCGCTGCTGGCTGAAATGCCTTGAATGTCGGCATAAATTCGAGGTGAAATCGTTCCGCTGACAATAATTTCATAAGCAGCCGGCTGATCAAATTCTTGTTGGAAACTGTTCAGATTGTTCATGCTATTAAAATATGCTTTTGGTTAGGCTTCAGATACCACCCCAATGGTGTGTTTAAGGTGTAGTTCTGTTTTAATCTAATGCCGGCTTGGTTGTTCCAACGATATTAAAAAAGCGATTTCATTCACAATTAAGAAGTACTCGGTTTCGGGCGCAGGCTTTGCACCAGGATATAAAGGCTGATCACAAATACCCAGGCTGGGAACAAAAGGGTGATCCAGGTGCTGTAGCTGATCGAAAACATAAGAACCAGGGCCGAACCATAGGTGATGAAGACCAGCCAGCGCGGCATCACCGCTGTTCTTATCCATATTGTCCCCAGGGAAATCATAAAAACAGCTGACATGCGTATTGAGTAAATATTAAGAAGCTGCCAGATAAGGGCGCGGTTGTAAATATAAAGACCGCTGTCAAACAGGCTTTGTGCCGCAATTGAATAGCTTGCGATCAAGGCGGCAGCCAGCGCCGCTGCGGCAAAGATCATTGCGAGGTAGATCAAGGCGCTGCCAAAAAAAACAGTTGAAAAGAAACGGTCTTCATAGCTGCCGATACGATCCCTGATCACCCCGATAAACCAGAGAAAAGCAATTCCGGCATAAGGGACCAGGCTTAAGGCCAGTGTTACAGTCTCTGAATGCTCCTTAAGCCAGGTGATGTCCGGGTCTGTCGGAGAGGCGGGCATGGCCGTGCGGATCAGGGTAAAAGCAGCTCCAATTAACAATGCAAAGATAATACCGGCAGCCGCTGCCGCTTTCGGGGTAGTTAACCGCCGCCCATCTAAAAGCTCATCGGCCATATTCATATTGTCCATAAGTTTTTCCTCTTCCCTTAGCCGTTTTATTTACCCTTTGCTTTGCACTACTTACTAAATGGTGCGCCCAGGGTCAAAACCGGGCGCACCCGTTTGTAAAATTTGTTTTAATCGATATTGAAAGACTGTTCCATTTTGGCTAAAACCTGGTCAATCCCAAAACTGGCCGGCTTCATGCGCGGGGGATATTCTTGGAATGTTTCCAGGAAACTTCTCACCAGGTACTGGGCTGCATAGGTCAGGTATGCCCTGTCAATCAGCCAGTCCCAGTAGGTGTTAGATGTAATGTCAGCCCGCTCGAATGGGTCGGTACGCAGGTTGAAAAGCTTTGGTATTCTTAAAAAAGTAAAAGGCTCAAACCAGATTTGAAGACCCCCCTGCTGGCGCTGCTCGGCAAAGACAAACTTCCAGTTATCATAGCGCAGGGCGACAAGGTCTCCGTCGTCTGAAAAATAGATAACCCCGGGTCGGGGCCCTTTTTCTTCCTCGCCCAAAAAGTTGGGTAAGAAATTATACCCGTCAATATGAACCTTGAAGTGTTTATCTCCGGCCTGGTGTCCTGTTTTCAGTTTTTCTATAATATCCGGTTCATCTGCAGCAGCAAGCAGCGTCGGCAGCCAGTCTGTATGGCTGATTATTTCATTTGAGACTACTCCTGCTTCAATTTTGCCAGGCCAACGCACCATAGCAGGCACCCTGAAAGCACCTTCCCAGTTAGAATTCTTTTCATTGCGGAAGGGGGTCATCGCTCCGTCGGGCCAGGTATTCATGTGTGGTCCGTTGTCGGTACTGTACATGACAATCGTATCTTCGGCAATATCCAGCTCATCCAGCAAATCCAGCATCTGCCCAACATGTTTATCATGTTCAACCATGGTATCATGGTAATAAGACTGCCAGCGGCCGGCCTGGCCGATAATCTCTTCAGGCGGGCGGACCCGGAAATGCATCCAGGTGGTATTCAGCCAGACGAAGAAGGGCTGATCTTCTGAGTGCTTGCGTTTAATGAAGTCTTTGGCGGCATCAACAAATTCAAGGTCGCAGGTTTCCATGCGCTTTTTGGTCAGCGGACCGGTGTCTTCAATTTTTTGCTTGCCCACCCTGCCCCAGCGGGGATCCTCGGTCGGGTCATCTTCATCCGTGGCATAAGAACGAATGACTCCGCGTGGGCCAAAGATTTTCTTGAAGTTCGGGTAATCCTTTTCTGAAGGATAGTCGATATTCTCAGGCTCCTCTTCAGCATTAAGGTGGTACAGGTTGCCGAAAAATTCATCGAAGCCGTGCACTGTTGGCAAATACTGGTTTCTGTCGCCGAAGTGATTCTTGCCAAACTGTCCTGTAGCATAGCCCAGGGGCTTGAGCAGTTCAGCTATGGTAGCGTCTTCAGCCTGCAGGCCAATATCAGCTCCCGGCATGCCAACCTTGGTTAAGCCTGTTCTGTATGGGTTCTGTCCCGTAATAAATGCCGCTCTGCCGGCAGTACAGCTCTGCTGCCCGTAGGCATCGGTAAAGCGGATGCCTTCATTAGCGATCCGGTCAATATTGGGGGTGCGATAACCCATCAGGCCATCGCTGTAACAGCTCAGGTTGGTGATCCCGATGTCATCACCCCAGATGACCAGGATATTTGGTTTCTTTTGAGACATGTTAACTCATTCCTTTCGAATAAATAAGATTTTTTAATACTTAGCAGTTGACTTTCTTTTATCACCTCCCTTTAAATTTGACTTTGCCATTATTTCTGCTGCCGAGTGTCCTGCGCGCAGCAGGGAAGCAATTGTATTCATTTGATTAAAAGAATGCTCAAAAAAATGCCGCCACCCAGCGCAAAGGTAGTTTAAACCGGGTTCGCCACCGGCAGTTTTCATAAACCGGTTCTTCGGGCATTCTCCTTTACAGGCAAAGAGCATTTTGCAATCCAGGCACAGCGCGGGTAGGCTGTCATGTTTAGCCAGGCCAAAGCTTTTCTGTTTTTCAGAAAGCACCAATTCCACGAGCGGCGTTTCAAGGATGTTACCCAGTAAGTAAGCCGGTTCTACGAAATGATCGCAGGAATAAAGGTCCCCATTATGCTCCAGCGCCAGCCCCAGGCCACAGGTCTTCTCAAATACACACATCCCCGAAGATGGCAGGTTGAGGTGGTTACGAATTGCCGCTTCAAAAGTCTGGATGAAAACTGAACCGACATCATTAGATACCCACTCGTCAAAAATTGTACTCAGAAAACGGCCAAACTGAGCCGGCTGTACTGAGCGGTCTGAAAGCGCTGTTCCATCCTGAACGATGCTTCTTTCCCCGTGTGGGTTTAGCCGCTCTATTACCGGAATAAATTGAATCCAGCTCGCCCGGACTTCATCTCTTAAAAAGCGGTACACCTCTTTAGGATAGTCAGCATTGACCTTGTTCACAGCAACCAGAATGTTGTGATCTACCTCATGTTTTTGCAGCAAGCGTACTCCCCGCATGACCTGCTTGAACGTAGGGTGACCGCTTTTAGATCGCCGAAAGCGATCATGTAAGAAAGCAGGCCCGTCAAGGCTGATCCCGATCAGGAAATTATGTTCTTTAAAAAACCGGCACCAATCATCATTTAGCAGTGTGCCATTGGTTTGCATCGAATTATCAAAGACCAGCGGCTGCCGGCGATCTTTTCCGGGCCGGCTATAA
>JBNJHN010000035.1:0-18970 GCA_051748565.1 Bacillota bacterium
CATTAAAAAAATCTCCGGGGAGGCCTGCTGTATTGCTTTGGGAAGCTGTTCTTTTAGGACTGATTATCGGCTGGCTCCGAAACGGTAAAATTAAAAATTTAAGCCGGATTCCTCTGCCCGGCTGGCCTTTGATTTTACTGGCAGTTTTTATTCAAACAATAATATGGATAGATTTCGCCGGATCCTTTCACTTCCTCACACCAATTTACCCCATCCTTTATACCCTTTCATTTGCTATTCTCGTGTTATTTTTTTTCCTTCAGGGAAGACAAGCAGGCTTTATAATAATCGGGGTTGGGATACTGCTCAACCTCCTGGTAATCACTGCAAACCAAGGCAAGATGCCTGTCGACAGCACATACATGCCGCCAAATGTTGCCGAAGAACTGGCAGCCGGTGAAAAAAGCCCTTTTCACACGGTTATGACTGATGAAACCTGGCTCGCTTTCCTTGGGGACAGAATTCCTGTTCCTTATAGTCGCAATCAGCTGCTCAGCATAGGTGATATTGTAATTGCCGCCGGGGTTGTAGTTCTCATTCAGCAGGGCATGCAGGGAGAGAAACGAAAAAAACAGTGGCGCTAAGAATATTTTTAACTCGTGTAACCAAGACCATTTGGTATTTCCTTGAATAAGCTTGGAACCACACTATAAAATCATATATTTCAGTAAACAAAAAACCACCTTCATGGTGGTTTAAAATTAGGAAAAGCCTAAAAATTAGTTTTCTGGTGCCGGAGACCGGAATCGAACCGGTACGACCATGGTATGGCCGAGGGATTTTAAGTCCCTTGCGTCTGCCTGTTCCGCCACTCCGGCGAAATATTGGAGGCGACACCCGGATTCGAACCGGGGATAAAGGATTTGCAGTCCTCTGCCTTACCACTTGGCTATGTCGCCAAAAAAATGGAGCGGAAGACGAGATTCGAACTCGCGACCCTCGCCTTGGCAAGGCGATGCTCTACCACTGAGCTACTCCCGCAGAACTGGTGCCGAGAGGCAGAATTGAACTGCCGACACGCGGATTTTCAGTCCGCTGCTCTACCGACTGAGCTATCTCGGCCATATGGCGGAGCTGACGGGACTCGAACCCGCGGTCTTCGGCTTGACAGGCCGATATGTTAACCATCTACACCACAGCTCCATGTGCATAGATAAGTATACAAAAGCTCTTAATAAAAGTCAATACAATCAATATGGTCTGCAAAAATTATTATAAAGTGATTCACAATTCTACTCAAGAGAAAAAGTCTTTGGAGGTTTGGCCCCTTTCATTTCCTTTCTAAGCCGCTTCAGGCGCTCCTCTTCGGGAGAACTGTAATAGATCAGGCTTTGCAACTCAATTGTCAGGTCAGCATTGTGGACATGGACACCTTCCGGTACATTAAGCTTAACCGGTGCAAAATTAAGAATGGCCAGTATGCCAAATTTAACTACCAGGTCGACAACCTCCTGGGCCGCAGCAGCGGGTACGGCAATAATAGAGACCTTTATACCATGCTCTTCGATAAACCGAGGAGCCTCTTCAACTGGTAAAATATCGATCCTGTCGATTTTTTTACCGACCAGACGTGGGTCTTTGTCGAATACTGCAACGACATTAACATAAGGATTCTTTGTCGAATTGTATCTGGTCAGTGCAGTCCCCAGGTTTCCGGCTCCCATAACCACTGTATCGATCCTCTTGTCCAAACCAATTATTTTTATTATTTTTTCCCTGAGAAATGCTGTGTTATAGCCGGCGCCTCTTGTTCCAAAGGCACCGAAATAAGCAAGATCTTTACGGATTTGTTCGGCTGTGAAACCGGTCTCACTACTCAAATCTTTGGATGATACCATATCTATTTTGCGTTGAATCAGCTGATCCAATATACGAAGATATAAAGGCAGCCTTTTTATCACAGATTTTGAAATAATTCGTTCAGGCATCTGACCACCCTCCCAGAATTTCCTATTGATTAAAACCGAAAATCTATAATGCTCAGTCGAAAAAATAAACCAATTCCGTTATTATTCAGTCATAGTTATTTTCTACGGAGCAGAATATCATGGGTTAACTGTTCTAAAATATCATTTTTCTCTCCACTACCAGAATGCAAATCACTAATTATAATGGCAGCTTGTTTAGCATGTTCCTCGGCTTTACGGTAGGTATAATCAGGGCCATCACCTTCTAAAACAGCCTGGGCTACCGCGCTAATCTGACTGCCAGATGCATCTGAATCCTGCAAAAGGTGATTAATTGACCCTTGATCAGAAGTAATTTTTAAAGTCCGAATCAGGGGAAGGGTTATAACTTTATTGTTTAGATCACCATAAAGCGGCTTACCCGTAACCTGCCCCTCTCCGGTATAATCAAGCAAATCATCAATTAACTGAAAAGCAATGCCGAGGTTATAACCGAATTCGGACCAGACAGCTTGTTCTTCCCGATCCCCGCCTCCGAGAAGGCTGCCGGCTTCACAGCATCCGGCAAAAAAGGAGGCGCTTTTTTTGCCAATCCATCGGAAATAACGTTCTTCGAGGTCAGGTGTTGAAATATCTGCAAAAGCCTGTTCAACCTCTCCTTCAGCCATATTCTGAACAATATCGACTATGATATTCATTAAGCGCCAATCATTATAACTTACTAACATTTTGAAGGCCTGGCTTAAAAGATAATCGCCACTTAGAACTGATATTTTGTTGCTCCATTTTATGTGGACCGCATCTTTACCTCTACGGGTCGATGCCTGATCGACTACGTCATCATGCAATAAAGATGCAGTATGTATTAGCTCCAGGGCAACAGCTGCATCAATTAGAGGCAACAAATTATCCCGGCTGCGATAAGCGGCAATCAAAAAAAGAGCAGGCCTAATTCTTTTCCCTGTACCATTAAAAATATAGTCGCCAACCTCATTGATTTCAGGACCGGCTGTTTCGACAACCTGCCTCAGCCGCTCTTTAACCAGAGCCAATTCGTTTTCAACCAATAGCCATTTACGTTCCAGTATATATGAGCCTCTATTCTTCTAATATCTGCTGAATAATAAAGCATTTGTTCGACAGACCTCTATAAAAATCCTTTTAGCCTTATTTTCAGGCAGTAAAAAGAATTTTTTGAACAACAATCATCTCCGGAGGATCATTGGGCTGGTTAAGCAGGCCGGTATGCAAGACAGTGTAAGCGGATGAAGGCAATTTGGTGCAAAAATTGAGCAGCTCTTTCTTCTCAAGCCGGCCCTCCGGGTGGCCGGGGTACATGATTATCGTAATAATACCGCCTGCTTTTAAAAGGCCTAAAGCCTGCTCGAAACTGTTTAAAGTAGTTTCAAAAGCTGTCTTGACCTTGCGGCTCCCTCCGGGCAGATAACCAAGGTTATACATAACAACTGAAACAGGTCCGTCGACATGCAATGCAAGCTCTTCGTGGCCGGCCTTAATCAGAGTGACACGATCTTCAAAACCTCTTTCTTTTAATCTTCCGGCGGTCACTTTAAGAGCCTCTGCCTGGATGTCGAATGCAAAAACGTGTCCCGTTGGGCCTGCTTTTTCAGCCAGAAAGATAGTATCACTGCCGTTTCCGGCAGTGGCATCAATTGCCCGGTCACCTTCTTTCATAATCAGACCGACTTTTTGATGAGCAAGTCCTGTAATTTTTTTTAGCGATATCATACTTTTAACCCTTATTTAATAATTTTCTACCCGGGAGGAAATTATTTCGACATTGCTGTCCTCTTCAATATAAGCATGGATTTTACTGATAATACTATCTGCTCCTGCCCCATTGTAACAAACAACAGCCATACCAAGCTCGGCCCGCTGCCACAGATCCTGGTTGCCAATCTCGGTAACAGAAATGTTAAAGCGATTCCGCAGACGCTTTATCAGACTCTTGATTATCTGCCGTTTCGCTTTCAGGGAAGTTTTCCCGGGAATATAGAGTTCGAGGATGCAAATTGCTACACGAACCAAAACCACCGCCTAATTTAAATATAACGAAGCATAAGGTCTTTGATATAATCATCTATAGAAACTCTCTCTTTTTGCAGCTGCCTGTAAACCCTCTCTACAGACATCTTAAGGATATCGTTTAGCATATCGTCCAGAGCCCGGTAATAGCCAATTCTTCTGCCAAGGCGAAAACGCTCGCGCTGCTCTTCCGGCATCGAAAGATATCTGTTGACTATTTCCAGCATAGCTTCTTTAGCCTGAGGCAGTTTACCGTTTACTTCTTCCAGGAGATTAAGGACATGATCACTGTAAAAATGACTGTCGATCCCCTCCAGGTTTTCAATGAAGAGTGCTTCTTCCCTGATGATATCATCGTCAGACATGGGTTTAAATATTCCCTGCTGTACTTCTTTATATAAAGGGCTGGACTGCGGCACCGCCAGGGTGCGTACCCTGATAAAGTCAGGGTTAATTTCATTCAAAGCCCTTGCGGTATCTAGGGCATGTTCTCGCCACAATTTCACCCCACCCAGGCCAAGAATTACATATTCACTTAAAGAAATCCCTGAAGATTTTACTCTTTTACCGGCTTCGATGTGCTGGGACCCGGTTACTCCTTTTTGCATGTAAGCTAATACTTCGTCATTTCCACTTTCGAGACCGACATGAATTCGGCTTAACCCTGCTTGCTTTAGTCGTTTTAAATCTTCTACTGATTTCCGTAGAAGAGTACGGGAACGAGCATATGTTGTAATGCGCTTAATATCAGGGAATTTTTCTTTTAACAAATCTAAAATTTCAACCAGTGTTGGTACAGGTAAGAGCAGGCTGTCAGCATCCTGAAGAAAGACATTTTCCCCACCATGGAAAAGCCAAAAAGCTATCTGAAAAAGTTCGGGATATTCAGATTGGATCCGGGCTGCAGTCTGACGGTTAATATCCCCGCCATAACCATGGGCATGCGATATTTCCCTAATCTTGCTTACAGCGCCTGCAATCGCCTCTATATCGCTTTTTATATCTTCCGGGTTGCGCCTGCTGAATTTTTTATTCTTGTAAACCGGGCAGAAAAGACAACGATTCCAGGGACAGTTACGGGTCAAGCGTAAAAGCAGGCTGGTGGATTCACTGGGAGGACGAATTGGGCCCTGCTCAAAATCAAAATTGTTTATAACCATCAGCAGCCTCCTGATATAATTAGTGTTTTAAATGCCAATTCGATAAAGGGCACAGTTAACTGTGCCCTTCAAAATTCTTATTTATATTTCCATATAGTCCCGACTATGCCTCAGGAAGATAATGTTTTAATGTATCCCAGAGTTCCTGGGGCTTAAAAGGTTTGGTCATATAGCTGTCGGCTCCCAGATCCATAGCTCTCTGCTTATCTTCTTCTTCAGCCTTGGCTGTCAATACAATGATCGGGATTTTGCTTGTTTCCTCTTTACCTTTCAGGACTTTTAAAACTTCAAAGCCATCGACCCTGGGCATTAACAAATCAAGAAGGATTAAATCGGGATGCTCTCTTTTTACAGCCTCAAGTGCCTCGCCACCATCTTCAACAATTTCCACATCGTACCCAACTGCATCCAGACAGGTACGAACTCCTAAAATAACATTCTTCTCATCTTCGACCAGTAAAACCCTTTTACCCATACCTTAACCTCCTTCTTCATCTGCGTTGGGCAGTGTTACAGATTCGCTACCCTGGTAAACCGGGAAAGTAAAGGTAAAGGTGGTCCCTTTCCCAACCTCACTGTCAACCCATATCTCACCACCGTGAGCCATAACAATATCCTTGGCAATTGCCAGACCCAGGCCTACACCACCGGTTCCTTTACGCCCGGGACCACTGACCTGGACGTATTTACGAAAGATTTTATCCTGATGTTCTTTGGGTATTCCGCTGCCGGTGTCCTCTACAGAGAAAAAATGTCTTTTGCCGCGCTGCCTTACCCGAACGGTTATAGTTCCTCCCGGATCAGTATAGCGCATCGCATTCCCAACCAGGTTAGCTAAAACCCATACAGACTTATTGAAATCTGCTGCAACCGGAGGCAGTTCGGGCGGCAAATCTGTAATCAACTCAATACCCTGTTTCTCAGCCTGGATCTTAAGCGGACGGACTGCTTCCTGAACCAAATCCACAACATCAGTCGGTTCAGCCTCGACATAGATCGTACCCGATTCAATACGTGATAGTTCCATCAGGTTATCAATAAGCCTGTTCAGCCTTTCGCAATCTGCCCCAATTGCTTCCAGAACCTCTTTGCCACGGGGAGTCAGATCGCCGAGCATACCTTCTTTGAGCATTTCCACGCCGACGATAATTGTTGTTAGCGGGGTGCGAAATTCATGGGATACAATAGATACAAAATCGGTCTTTATTTTTTCCATTTCATGGAACCTGGTTACATCCGTCAGCTGAACCAGGGCACCCCAGAGATTATCCTGATGAAAAATCGGATTAATTGCAATCTTAAAGAAGTAACGTTCATTATGCCGCTTTACCTTGACCGAGGCCTCTTCATAGGAGCACTTCAAAGCAGTCTCCTGCTCGAAGACCTCACCGAGTAAATCTTCCAACTTATTGATAGCAGTCAATTGGGTGATATTATCCCCTTGAGCTTTTTTTGAACTGGTATGGAAAAATTCCTCGGCTATCCGGTTTAACCATACAATTTTCATTTCCCGATCAACCAAAAAAACTGCATCAGCAAGGTTATTGGCAATTGTATCCAGATTTACAGTTTCGGGTAAGTTGCTCAATTTCACACCTGCCTTTCTTTCCAAACACTGGGTAATACGTTAAAATAATAACAATGTTACGCTTTCCAATTATACCATCATCAAAGAATATTGAAAAGCTTTCAAACAGTATTTTGCCAGTAACATCAAGTCGAAGCCCCCGCTTAAACGGGGGCTTCGAAAAAAGAAAATCTGGTTGTTAAATGTTTCTATTGTCAAATATTACTTGTTCAGTTATATATTTTTCCAAACCGATTTTATTAGCTATCGCATCGAGCGTGCTTCCCTCAACCGTTAAAGTTAATTTGAATTCTGCTTTCAATTCATCTTCGAGTGATTTAAAAAGCGTATCTTCGTCGGTTCCTGAAATACCTTTTACTACTATTTTTAAAACATCTTCAGATTCTTTATGATTTATCTCAGTGTACCAAAGCAAAACATCTTCATGGCCATACATTTTTTTACGAAGATGATTGCCATTAAACTTAACACTGCCTTCTTTCCCCTGCAAATCAAAAATCATCTCTTTTCGCTCAATATCACCCATGATACGTGGTACAGTCCGCTTGCAGTTGGGGCAGGGTTCGGTCGTCAGGCCTCCGGTGGCTATGTCACCTGTTTTGCATCTCAGAAGCACTGTTCCCCGTGTGTCGAGGTGAGTTACAACCACTTCACCCGCAGCACCTTCTCCGAGCACCTCGCCACTATCCGGGTCAACAATTTCGACCAGGATATGATCGGGATTGGTATGATAACCGTAATCGGGCGCACATTCAGCCCAACCCGACTTTGCTTCTGAGTTGAAATATATACGCTGCACCTTGTTACCCTTTGCGCCCAGTGATTCCATCAACTTCCTGATGCTGTCAACTGCCTCCATCGGAGAATAATCAATTCCGATTACTATACGCTCCAGGTTTTGTGCGCTAAAGCCAAAGTGATCCAGGGTTTGCAAAGCAAACCTTCCGTAGCCGGGAGCAATCCCTAAAACAGGAGCCTCCATGCTGTCCATTGCTTTAAGAATCTTCTCCAGCCCTAAAACTTTGCCTCCTCCGGTCTGCAGGGCGGTGCTGCCAATGCCAATGGTACTGTAAAACATTTGCCAGAAGTAAGCATTCGGAGCATAGGTGAAAGCATTAACCATGGTATCATCCCGGCTGATATCAAGGATATCAAAAGCCCTTAACCCTGCCTCCTTAAGATTCTCAAGATCGTAATGTGTATACTCTATCGGAACCGGTTTTGCCGTGCGGCCGGCGGTAAAATAAAGCGAGAAAAAGCGGTAATCGGAAGGATCCGGACCTGTTTCTTTTTTTCCAAACAGGGCAAATCCTTTCTTTTTAGGTTTCTGTTCACCATCTGCCGGAACCTCAAGGACAAATTGCTTTGGGTAAAGCGGATTATCTTCCGGTAGAAGAAGATCTTTCTTTTCCGTAAATGGCAACTTGCTTAAATCTTCCACACCCTTGATTGAAGCAGGGTCAATGTTGTGCTCTTTAAACATATCCCGGTAATAAGGATGCCTTACAGCCAGCTCTTCGTTAATCATTTTATGCAAAAGTTCATCCTGCATTTTTTTAATTGCCGGTGCCGGCATTCGGCTTATTTTATTCCATGCCTGC
The DNA here is from genome assembly GCA_051748565.1 of Bacillota bacterium. Lineage (GTDB taxonomy): Bacteria > Bacillota > Dethiobacteria > DTU022 > DTU022 > SKPH01. The sequence continues at coordinate 8,303 of JBNJHN010000035.1, forward strand.
ATGCTTTGCCTCCTTTCACCCTCCATTAATCTCGATTAGCCAGGCCGGTTGTCGATAATTCTTTTTTCCTTAAGCTCTGTTTCCATGCCCAGCTGTGAAACCAGTTCAGGCACAGATTTAAAGATAACATCGGTCAATGATACTTCTGTGTCTCTTAATACTTTCTGTTTTATATCTGATACCAGTTTATCATGATCAACATCCCCTTTGGTAGCCAGGTAAAGATATATCTCATCCAGGTCAAAGGGATCATCATTTCGCTTGCGCATTTCCACCTGCCACTCTTCTATGTCCGGGTGGCTCATCATTAAAGGGAAGAAGTTGTTAAGGTTGACCAATGTGCCTTTCACCTTGGTCATGTTGAACTCTTTCAGCTCCGATTTGCGCTGAATGTTCGAGCTGATTCGCGGCACTGTCCGGCCGCAATTGGGGCAGGGTTCCAGCAGCAGACCGCCCTTGGCTATATCACCGGTACGGTATCTCAGTACAACAGTCCCGCGCCAGTCAAGTGCGGTGTAGACAATTTCGCCTTCTTCTCCTTCACCAACCGGTTCGCCGCTTTCAGGGTCAACAGTTTCAAAAATTTCCATGTCTGGGTAAAGATGGTAGCCATGATACTCATCATGAGAAGGACACTCAGGCCAGGCTACTTTAGCTTCCGTCATACCGTAAGTAGCAAGCACCATTACATTTTCGGCTCCGAGCTGGGTGAAGAGTTCTTTAATTTTTTCTTTTAATCCCGGTGGGACACGCTCTCCACCGAAAAAGATTTTCTTAATTGAAGAAAAATCACGGCCCTGTTTTACAGCTTCGCGCAGAAAATAGTAACAATAACCGGGGATAAAAACAGCTACAGTGGGACGCAAATACTCAAAAGCATCCATCAGATTATTGGTGCCAACTATTTTTCCTCCGCCGCTGTGAAACCCGGCCACATTCGCTTTTTCACCGGCAAAAAAAGTTTGCCAAAAGGCCAGGTGCGGGGCAAAGGGGAAACAGTTTACGACAACATCATCACTGGTTACCTGGAAAACATCGAGAAGGCGGGAACCAGATTCACGAAGGTTATCCAGGTCGCGCTTGGAATAAACAAACGGGGTCGGCAAAGCTGTTCTGCCGGTTGTAAAATGAATATGAACCGGCTTAAAATCTGAAACCCTTTCCTCCACCATTGCCTTTCCTCCGGTCATCGACATTTTTGCCAGGTGACCATATTTTTCTGTAACTTCTTCGTCAGGACGGATAATAAAATCCTTAGCTTTCTGAGGTTCTTCGTCAGTTGGAGCAATATCCCACTTGTAAGTAAAGGGAAGATGGCGCAAGTCATCAATGCCTTTAATCTTAAACGGGTCAATTTTATGTTCCTTTAAAAGCTCACTGTAATGCGGGCTGTAGAGGTAGATCTGGTTGGCGATAAAGGCACGCAGTTTCCTATCTTGCATATCCTTGATCTCCCGGTAGGGCATTTTACTTAGCTTTTCCCAATTCTCCATAAAGCCATCACCTCCTGCAGTAGTTTAATTAAGGCGGAATAAAGCTCCCCTTTAACAGGAGAGCCTTTTCCAGCCTCAGGAGTTACTTGGGAAATACATCGTACAATGTTGTCATAAACCACATTATAAATACAGATAAAACTATGATCACGATCGGCAAACCTTTGCTGTTATAGCGCCTTGGATCTACGTCAGTCCAACCGTGCATCTCGTCAACCTGGCGCTGCAGAGCTTCATCCGGAGGTGGTGTCAGCCAGGAGACCACTACTGTCAGGATAAAAGACATCGGAATAGCAACTGCCGTCACTTTAATAAAACCTAAGGGCCCGTAGAAATACGGGGCAAAGATGGGAAACGGTATATCAACCGGGTTCATTCCGACCAGGTCGATCATAATCCAACCATACAGGCCAATTAAAGTGCCGACAATCATCCCGGCGGCAACACCGTATTTATTGGTGCGCTTCCACCAGATACCGAGAACAATCGGCACCCCAAGGCCTGCGGCAGCTATTCCGAAAGCCCACATGATCGCTACAAGAATAAATTCGGGTGGGTTAAGGGAGAAGAGAATGACCAGCACCCCAACGATTAACATAGCGGCATAAGAAAGTTTGAGCTTCTTTTCGTCGTCCACATCAGGCTTTAATTCCCCGTAAAGGTCGTGAATCAACCCGGCACCCATAATCATCAGTAGCCCGGCTACAGTTGATAGTCCGGCAGCCACTGATCCGGCTACTGCCAGGGCCAACCAACCCTCTCCGGCCAGGGCTTCGACAAGAATGAAGACCATGTAGTCATAAGCTGCGGACGATATCTCAACGCCACTGGTCTGCATGTAATATACGGCGGCAAAACCGGTCGCATAAACTGTAGTGTTAACTAGGCCAACCAGGAACACACAGAGAACTGTGCTCCAGCGGGCTTCCTTGGCATCACGGACGGTAAAGAAACGCATCACAAAGTGCGGCAGTCCAATAATACCGAAAAAAGAACCGAGAAAAATGGCAATATAAACAACCGGGTGGACCAGCATGGGCCAAAAATAATGGGGCACAGCCTCAATAATCTGGGGCACCATATCTCCATAACCCAGCGGTGGGAAAAACCATCCCGAAGCTCCCAGCGTCCTTAGCACAATGGCTACCGGGAACATCAGACAGAACAGAAGAACAATAGTCTGGAAAGTCTGATTATAGGTAACGCCGTACATGCCCCCCAGGGTAACATAAAGGGTTACCACCAGTCCTCCGACAACGATACCCACTATTTCAGGCACGCCCAGGAGAAAGAAGAAAACAATCCCAATTCCTTTAAGATTACCGGCCAGGTAAAGAACGCTGACAATCATCATAACGATGACAGAAATAAAACGCAGTGTTTTACTGCCGTATCTCTCCGAAATAAAAGCCATGGTCGTAAAAGATTTGTGACGCCTTAAATAAGGAGCGGCCAAAATCATCAGGCCGATAAAAGCAGCTGTAAATGAAGCATAAACAGCAACAGCAATATAAACGCCCTCGATTATCAGGGCAGTCAAGCCGATAAAGGTAGTCAGACTCAATGCCAGCGAAACCATTGCCAAACCGTTATTTATCGCGCCGATACTGCGGCCGGCCACATAATAATCGCCCAAATTGCGGGTAAAGCGGCGGGCCCAGACAGATATTAATACAGAAATAACAAGGACAATAATACTGAGAATTAAACCCAATACAAAAACTTCGCCTCTTGGTTCCATTACTCATTAATCCCTCCTTTCAATGGTCTTTATGCTTTTTGCCTTTCTTCGAGCCTGTCCATAATCACACACCATATTGCTCCGATAACCGTTGCGCCAATCCAGCTGAACATAATCAATAAGAAATAATGAAGAGGAAATCCCATTACAGAAAGGTGCTCTTTAACCACAAACATGGATTCACCGTAAAAAGCGACCAAAGCTTCAGGTGTCGGAACCTGGTCAAAAAATCTTTCATTTAAGATAACCACAAAGGAACTAAAAAACCCGCCTGTAATGGCGACAATGAAAAAACAAATTGCGGTCACCCATACTTCCAGCTTATAATCTTTCATTTTGTTATCACCTCCTCATCAGAATATTATAATATATTTTATTTATATGTATATGCTTTATGAATAGTTTACCTCCTCTCTCCTTTTTTACATTTTTCTAAAACCTATAACTTTTAATATTCTACTTTCAGTTGTTTTTTCCTTCTTTTCTGTAATGTAAATCATCGAGGCGACAACCTTTATATTCCTGCCTTCTTTAATATGCTATGATAGTGATAAATCGGTTTCAATTATTACTTAAAGTGAGGGTTTTTAATGACCCACATTATTGCAATGGTTGCTGCCTCACTGTTATTTTTAATCGGGTTTGTTGGTACGCTATTCCCGGTATTACCAGGTGCCCCGGTAATCTGGCTTGGTATGCTGGTATACGGTTTTATAGCCGGGTTCGAAAACCTGGGACTATTTTTTTTACTGGCCCAGGCATTGCTTGTGCTGATCGTAATGGGTATTGATTATCTTTTCGCCGCTGCAGGCACCCGCTATTTTGGCGGTACAAAAGCTGCCCTCTTGGGAGCGGCAGCCGGCTTGCTCATTGGCCTTTTCTTTTTTCCAATTGGCCTATTAATCGGCCCCTTCCTGGGAGCAGTCCTTGCTGACCTTATTTTCCGTCGTCACGCAGGCCGGGCTGTAAAATCCGGTTTCGGCGCCACACTCGGCTTTTGGAGTGCACTGCCGATTAAATTAGCCCTGGAAACTTTAATGATAGTTTGGTTTATTCTTAGAATTAATTGACTTTTAAGTCACTCTATTGGCATTTTTAAAAATATAAAGGAAACATAAAAACCGCATAGAACAAATATAAATGCAAGTTTTCTCCGCAAACTGCTGAGAGTGCAGAAGGAGGATATTGTTAATGGAAAAAATTTGGCTGGAACATTATGAACCGGGTGTGCCACACAGCATTGATTACCCCTCTGTTTCAATTCACTCACTTTTTCATAAGTCAGCAGAAAAATATAGCCAACAAACGGCAATCCATTTTATGGGGCGTGAACTAAGCTATAGCGCCCTGTCATCACATGTCGAAAGTATGTCCTCTGCTCTTTCTACTCTTGGTGTTAAAAAAGGGGACAGGGTGGCTATCCATCTTCCCAACTGCACCCAGTTTCCCATAACCTTTTTTGCAGCCCTTGCTATCGGAGCAGTAGTTGTTCCCTGCAACCCGCTTTATGTTGCCAGGGAAATGGAATACCAGCTTAAGGATTCCGGGGCAGAAACAATTATTACCCTGACCCGTTTCTACGAAATGGTAAAAGAAATCCAACCTAATACAAATATTAAAAATGTGATAGTCTCCAATATCAAAGATTACTTTCCCGGCCCTTTGAATTTCCTTTATTCCGCTACCAGGGAGAAAAAAGAAGGAGGCCGGGTTAAAGTGGCAGGTGAAGATTATTCTTTCAATGAACTAATCAGGAAAAATGCCGGAAAGACTCCACCTTCGGTCGACATTTCACCTGATGACCGGGCAGTAATTTTGTATACCGGAGGTTCAACAGGCATATCTAAAGGAGCAGTCCTGCTGCACCGTAATCTCGTCGCCAACTTCTACCAGGTTAAATCGTGGTTTACTGATTACCAGGATGGCAAAGAGGTTGTTCTCGGTGTGCTGCCTTTCTATCACAGTTACGGTTTAACAACAATTCTGAGTTTAGGATTGCTGAACGGTGCCAAGCTGGTATTACTGCCACGTTTTGCCGTCACGGATTTATTGAAAACTATCGAAAAACAAAAACCAACCTTTTTCCCCGGTGTGCCTACTATATATATTGCTATCAACAATGCCTCCGAACTACACAAGTATAAGATCGATTCAATCAGGATCTGCATTAGTGGAGCTGCCCCACTTCCCGTGGATGTCCAGCAGCAATTCGAGAAAAATACAGGCGCAAAACTCATTGAGGGCTACGGCCTTTCGGAAACATCTCCGGTCACACATGCCAACCCGGTATACGGTAAACGAAAGCCAGGCAGTATTGGTTTACCAATGCCTGACACAGAGTTTAAAATTGTAGATATTGAAACGGGAAACAATAAACTGCCTCTCGGTGATATTGGCGAACTCTGCATTCGCGGTCCCCAGGTTATGGAATGTTACCTGAATAGTCCCGATGAGACTGCCCAAAGCATCCGCAATGGTTGGTTTTATACCGGTGATATCGCTCGGGCTGACGAAGATGGCTACACTTACATAGTCGATCGTAAAAAAGATATGATTATCGCCGGTGGATTTAATATCTACCCCCGCGATGTTGAAGAAGTTCTATATGCACATCCGAAAATTAGCGAGGCTGCAGTGACGGGAATTAATGACCCCTATTTCGGAGAAATCCTGAAAGCCTATATTATTCTTAAAGAAGAAGAAGTTATGACCGCCGAAGAGGTTATCAGCTACTGCAAAACCAACCTGGCCGCTTACAAGGTTCCCAAATTGGTTGAATTCAGGGAAGAGTTTCCGAAAACAAAGATTGGAAAAGTCCTCCGCCGCATGCTGAGGGACGAGGAAGAGAAAAAAGCACAGGAAAAACTTTAAAATTATAATAGCAACAGTGTAATGGGGATATAATAATGACAACATTATCCAAGGAAAGCTTAACCGATGGGCAGACCCTTAGACAAAAAGTTTCCGATATCTGTACCAAAATAGTTGTAACCTGTTTGCCGATGGACAGTATCCGGGATCTATCAAAAAAAATGATTGAAGCGAAAGTAAGCTCGGTCGTGGTTAAAGCTTTTAACGAAAAACCGATCGGCATTATCACTGAAAAAGACCTGGTCAGAAAGGTTTTATCAGCTGAAGTCCCCGACCTCGAAAGAAAAGCGCATGAAATTATGTCTTCCCGTTTGATTACCGTCTGTCCGGATGATTTTACCTACCAGGCTCTCCTAATGATGGTCAGGCATAACATCAGTCATGTCGTGGTTACAAACGATCATGCGGTGTTAAGTGGTATTGTAACAATAAAAGATTTAATTCGGACCCGTAGAAACGGCGCAATTTCAATCGTCGGGCAAATTGAACAACAAGATAGTTTTGGCGGGTTAGCCGAGTTGATTAATGAAACCGACCAGGTCCAGAGAGCATTAATTTCAGAAAGGGCTTATGCTTCAGAAATTTGTGCCTTGATTACCGAACTTTACGATCGAGTCACACGTAAGGTAATCCAGATCGCTGAGGATCAATTGGCTTCCGAAGGATGGGGCTCACCCCCGGTAAAATATTGTTTTATAAACATGGGCAGTGCGGGGCGTAAAGAACAATACTCACGGACCGACCAGGATAACGGAATCATCTTCGAGGACTCAAATGAAGAATCAACAGCCATGGCAGCAAATTATTTCATGGCTCTCGGCAAAAAGATTGTCATCGGATTGGAAGAATGCGGTTTCAAGCGCTGTGCGGGTGAAGTAATGGCCAGCAACCCACACTGGTGCCTTCCCATTTCAATGTGGAAACACAATGTAAAAATTTGGGTTGACCGTTTGGATGGCGCAAACATCAGAAACATGACAATATTTCTTGATTACCGTATTCTCTCAGGAGATTTGGCTCTGTACGAAGATTTAAAGAGATATACAACCAGGCTTTTTCGAGATTCCAAACATGCCCTGCTCTTTATGGCCGAAGACGACCTCAAACATAGAGTTCCCCTGAATATATTAGGTAAGGTTATTACAGAAAAATCAGGCAGCAGTAAGAAAGTGCTTAACCTGAAAAACTCTGTAATGGTACACCTCGTTGACTGTATTAGGATTTTCTCGCTGCGGGAGGGAATACAGGAAACCAATAGTTTTGAACGTATTGACCGTTTGAAGGAGCGCGGGGTTTTTAAGCCTGAAGACGCAGAATCCATTGAAGCTGCCTATGAAACATTACTTATGTTTCGCATCCGAGAAGCTGTTGAAAAAATGCAGAAAGGCCGTCAGCCGGACAATTTTATCAATCCGGGAAACCTGAACAAAAAAGATAAAGCCCTCTTGAAAGAATCCCTGGCAACTGTAAATCGACTTCAGTCATTAACTGCACATGCTTTTCACGTACATAAAGCCTGATTGGCAGGAAGGTAAAATGAAAAAACACAAGTATTATCAACCTGATTACAAACTGCTTAACCGTGAAGCAAAAGTTTGTTCTGCAAACAAAGACGATCTTCAGCCCGGGGAACTGCTTTCACGATTATTGTCGGGGAACAGGCAGAATAAACCGGATAAAAAAAACTCCGAACTCCTTAAAGAGCTGACCAAAATAATTACCGGGATCAAACAGGAAATCAGCTGGGAGCAGGATCTTTTTAATGCTGCATATGTTGTTTTCGACACTGAAACAACCGGCCTTCGACCTTTTAAGGGAGATGAAATCATATCTCTCGGGGCGGTAATCACAGAAAACGGCCAAATTTTAGATCAACCGACTTTCTATCACCTGGTTAACCCAAAACGCCAGATTTCAGCTCAATCACAGAAATTAACCGGCCTTACCAATGAGATGCTCCGCGATAAACCGGATATCTGGGAAGTTTTGCTCGAATTTCTAAAATTCGCCGGCCCGAGGATCCTGGTAGCCCATAACGCGCCTTTCGACCTGGCCTTTATAAATAATAAGCTTTCCACGTCCATTGGACTGCGCATTGTTAACCCGGTTATTGATACTGTGCTTCTTACATCGGCACTGTTCTATTCTCTGGGTGATTACTCGCTTGAAAACCTGGCTCCCCGTTTTAAACTTGACCTGGATGGAAGGCACAATGCTTTATCTGATGCCCGGATTGCTGCTTCACTTTTTCTCAAACTGCTGCCTGATCTTAAAGCAAAGAAAATAAACACTCTGCATCAGCTGGCCCAGTTCTTTAGAGATAGTGACCTGTCGAAAGGTTACCCTCTTGTCTTCTAAACAGCCCCGCACCTGCTGCTTATTTCAACTATAACCCAAGCTCTTTCCGGGCCATCTGCAGCTGCTCTCTGACTGCTTGAGGAGCCGTTCCCCCACGGCTTACGCGGGCATCAACCACTTTTGCCGGGTCGAGCAGCGCAGAAATATCCTCTGATAAAGTCTGATGAAACCGGCTGCGCTTCTCGGAATCCAGTTCACGCAATCTAATGCCTTCCTTTTTACAGAATGCAATCATCTTGCCGACAATATGGTGTGAATCCCTGAAGGGCACCCCATGGCGGACAAGGTAATCGGCCAAATCAGTTGCGCATAAATAGTCATCATCTACAGCCGCAGCCAAACGGAAACGATCAATAGTAAGTGTCTGCAGCATCTCCGTTAAAACAGGCAGCAAAGATTTTAAAGTATCGATGGTATCGAAAAACCCTTCTTTATCTTCCTGCATATCCTTATTATAAGCCAGCGGCAACCCCTTCATCACCGTCAGTATGGACATCAAACTTCCATAGATCCGACCGGTTTTGCCTCTAATCAGTTCAGCCACATCAGGGTTTTTTTTCTGCGGCATCATACTGCTGCCGGTGGTATATGCATCATCAAGCTCGATAAAACCGAATTCAGCAGATGACCAGATGACAAGCTCTTCGCAAAGACGGCTTAAATGCATGATTAGAATTGAAGAAAATGATAAAAATTCAATAATATAATCCCGATCGCTTACAGCATCAATGCTGTTTTCGTAAAGGTTTTTAAAACCAAGCTTATCGGCTACCAACCGGCGGTCAATTGTAAAACCTGTACCGGCAAGTGCTCCTGCACCCAGCGGCATCAAGTCTGCACGCTTCAGAACTCCATCCAGGCGTTCCCGGTCACGCTGCAGCATCCAAAAGTAAGCCAGCAGGTGATGGGCCAGCAATACAGGCTGAGCTCTCTGCAGATGTGTATAACCCGGAACGAGCACCCCTTCAAAACGTTCGGCCAGAACCAGTATGGTTTCCTGAAACTTTGTTAAAAATCTGTCAATTACTGCGATCTCTTCTTTTATATAGAGGTGCATATCAAGCGCCACCTGGTCGTTACGGCTTCTTGCAGTGTGCAGTTTCCCTCCCAGTGAACCAAGCATATCAGTAAGCCGCTTTTCAATATTCATGTGGATATCTTCGAAACTTAGATCATAAGGGAAACTGCCGTCTTCTATTTCACCCCTGATCTTTTCCAGTCCTTCTATAATCTGCCCCGCCTCGCCTGCATTAAGGATATCCTTTGCCAGCAGCATTTCCACGTGAGCAATACTGCCCCTGATATCGCAAAAAGCCAGGCGCCGGTCATAGGGCAATGATGCTGTGAATTGCAAAACAGCATCAGAGGTATCTTTGGTAAAGCGTCCCTGCCATGGTTTTTTCAGTTTCTTTTCACCTCTTTCAATTGCCCCTTTTCTTTACAGTCCAACAACCCTTTGATCGTCAGCGGAAGCCCGTACAGGTTTATAAAGCCCTGGGCGTCTTTTTGGTTATAAAGCTCATCAGCTTCGAATGTAGCCATATCCGGGTTGTAAAGAGTGTATTCCGATTCCCTTCCGGTTACAATTATATTTCCTTTGAATAGTTTCAGGTTCACTGTTCCGGTTACTTTTTCCTGGGTTGTGCGAACAAATGCATCCAGCGCTTCACGCAGGGGAGTAAACCAGAGACCGTAATAGATCATTTCTGCATATTTTAAGGCTATAACTTCCTTGTAATGGTAGGTTTCCCGATCTAAAGTATACTGCTCCAGCTCGCGGTGAGCAAATGCCAGCAGGGTGCCACCCGGAGTTTCGTATATGCCGCGCGATTTCATGCCCAGCAGGCGGTTTTCCACCAGATCTACCCGGCCGACCCCGTGTCTGCCGGCGATACGATTTAACTCTTCGACCAGCTCCACCGGGCCGAGGTTTTTACCGTTTACGGCATAAGGAATTCCTTTCAGCCAGCTGATAGAGATCGCTTCCGGCTCGTCCGGGGCGTCCAGGGGATCGCAGGTCAACCTGAACATATCACGGTCGGGTTCTCGGGCCGGATCTTCTAAAATTCCACCCTCAAAACTAATATGCCAAATATTGCGATCAATACTATAGGGCTTTTCTGCAGTTACCGGAATGGGAATGTTATATTCACAGGCATAATTGATGCAGTCTGTGCGAGATTTAAGATCCCACTCCCGCCACGG
>JBNJHN010000036.1:0-18835 GCA_051748565.1 Bacillota bacterium
CTAAGGATAGAAGCGGCAGCTTCTCTGAATGATGCTTCCCGAAAATACCAGGTTGTCATGATCGATACAGATAATGGCAGCAGCTGGCTCAGTTTGCCCTCGAATGCTTTTTTCTACGGTAAAGTTGGTTTGCAATTGATTAAAAACTGCCTTCACTCCGATGGGGTGGCCTGTTTTTGGTCTTCCGAAAGGGAAGAACCCTTTGAAAAACAATTGGTAAATACGTTTCGGCAGGTAAATTTCCATAAGGTAAAGGAAAAAACAGGGTACGAAGGCTGCTATTACCTGGTCCGTGGATCAATTTAAACAGTAATTACAATGGGGTTGATCTATCCGTAACTAATCCTGAAAACAAACCCTGATAAACTCCTAATTTCCCGGGAAATAAATAAACAAATATTTGCAATATTAAAAGAATTATTGCATAATAGAATCAAGAAAAGCAGGGCTGTTAACCGGTTTTAGTTAACGGATTTCCATTCTTTACTGCATTCTTATCAACGATTTCTAATCACTGGTAAGACCTGTTAATCCGGAAGGCCTTTAAATTTGGCTCGAACTGATATGGTTAATTTTATTAAGATCTTTCCTGTGAAGGAGAAGCAGAATGGATAAAAACCTCTTAAGGGCTGTTTTCCGCAGTATAAAAGGGGCGCCAATTGCTGTAACTTATTGGGACGGCGATACTGAAATATTCGGAGCTCTTCCGAATGAGAAACCACAGATCCGGGTAATAGTCAAAGAAAAATTAAATTTAAAAGAAATGCTCTCTGATCCGGAAATCAATTTTAGTGAAGCCTATCTGGATCAAAAAATTGATGTTGAAGGAAATTTAAAGGAACTTTTTTACTTATTAATAAAAAATGAAGAGCTTTTCAAAAGGGGTTCCACTAAAGATGGGCTCTTCCAGCGCTTTATGAAAACTAAAAAAGAGCTGCCGGCTCAGGAAGAAGCCACCGACGTACACTATCACTATAAACTGGACAATGACTTCTACAGGCTGTGGCTTGATAAAACTATGAGCTTTTCCTGCGGTTATTTTAAAACCAAGGAAGATACCCTTGAGCAAGCGCAGCTGCAAAAGATTGACCACATTTTGAACAAACTTCAATTAAAAGAGGGAGAAACCCTGCTTGATATCGGCAGTGGCTGGGGCTGGCTAATTATTAAAGCTGCCAGGGATTATGGGGCAAAAGCCATGGGTATAACCTTGAGCAAAGAGGAAGAAGAGCAAACCAAACAGCGGATCAAGCAAGAAGGACTCGAAGATATGGTTGAAGTGCGCCTGGCTGATTATCGTGATCTTTGTGTGGAAGGGCATACTTTCGACAAAATTTCCAGTGTGGGCATGTTTAAGTATGTTGGTAAACATTATATACCAGCCTATTTCTCATGTCTGAAGAAAATGTTGAAGCCACAGGGACTATCCCTGCTTCATACAATTACACGCCCTATTGAATCTCCGACAAACCCTCTGCTGGAAAAGTATATCTTCCCCTGGGGTCATATTCCTTCTCTGCGAGAAATAATATGGAAAATGTCTGATCAACCTTTTCATCTTATTGACACCGAAAGTCTGCGTCTGCACTATGCAATTACCACCGGCCACTGGGTTGAAAATTTTGAAAAAGTCACCGACCAGGTAAGAGAAAAATATGGAGAACGGTTTGTCCGGATGTGGCGTTTGTATCTTGTGGGCTGCACTGCTTTATTTCAACACAGCGGACTTGATATTCATCAGTTGCTTTTCAGTAATGGTCTCTGCAACGACCTGCCCCTGACTCGGGATTACCTCTATAAAAAATAAACAGTTACCGCTTACTGCCCCGTCGCAGTAAAATTTAATTTTTTGGATAAGAGATTGCTTTTCTGCTGGGATTTTAATACGACTCAACATTGTGGCAGATCGAGCTGGCCCGACCAAAAACCAGGCATTCTTTCGGTCTGATTTGACCTGGAGAGAAGCAGGGGCGTCAGGAGTTTAAAAGCTTTACCGGAATAAGTAAAAGAAAAAGCTCGAGTATTCAGCCCGGTTGACGGTACCCATACCCGGGCAGAAATTTAAAAGTCCGTCGTTTCCGCCAACTAGTTCTTGCTTGTTATGCGGAGCAGGGCGGCCAATGCCTGGTATACTTTTTTGCTGTCCAGGGTATTGGAAAGGCCTACTATCCAGATAGCTGCCGTTGTTTGTCCATATATATCGGTTACAGGGACGCAAACAGCGTTAACCCCCTGAATGTATTCTTCGAAATCTGTAGCGTAACCATGTTTTCTTACTTTTTTAATCTCTTCGATGTATTCAGATCTTCCGGTAATCGAATTCTCTGTAAACCTTGGGAGCGGATCCCTCAGTATCCCCAACAAATCCTGGTCTGAGAATGAAGCTAAAAAAACTTTTCCGGCAGCTCCGGCAACAAGAGGTATTCTGCTGCCCACCGGGGCGGAGATCTTTAATCCCGAGGGGCTGTCAACTTTTTCAATGATGGTAATTTTTTCACCATCGCAGACACCCAGGAAAACTGTTTCCTTAAACTCGTTGTATAATTCTTCCATATAAGGATGCAGCGATACTCTTAAATCGTCACCGGCAAAGGCCTTATTCCCCAGTTCGATCAGGGTAGGGCCCAGGCTGAATTTCTTATAGGAGTCTTGTGTGATCACTCCCAGGTCTAGAAAAGCCTGGGCAATGCCATGAAGTGTACCCTTGGACAGATTTAATGTACGGGCAAGGTCGCTTATACCCATTTTTTCGCTGCCGGAGGCAATTTCATTAAGCACGGCAAAGGCCTTGTACAATAAGGGGGCGCTGTAACCGGTTGTAGCTTTCTTTGTTATCATATTCCCAACTCCATCGTCATTATATGGCCAATGCCCGGGGTCATTTCCTGGAAACTGGAACCTGCTGCCGCTATGGGCGAAACGGCAAAAGGTTCCAGCATATTCTTGACAACCGGACAGGCCGGTATGCTATTTATGGCCTTTTTCCTTTGCTTCCCTGGCTTCCTTCAGACCACGCCAGATTTTTTCAGGAGTAAGGGGTAATTCAGCTATCCGCACCCCGATGGCATCATACACGGCGTTGGCAACACAACCGAGAGTGGGAGTCGTGGCTCCCTCCCCCACTTCTTTCACGCCCCAGGGACCATTGGGTTCAAAAGTGTCAAGCACCAGGGACTCGACATGGGGCATATCGAGTGCAGTTGGCAGCCGGTATTCGGCAAAGTTTCCGTTGAGCAGTTTTCCATTTTCGTCGAAAACCACCTTTTCCCAGATGGTTTCTCCAATGCCCATGGAAAATGCACCGTGTACCTGGCCGTGCAGCAACTGCGGATTGACCACGAATCCACTGTCATGCACATCCCAGGTGCCAAGCAATTTTGTGACCCCTGTTTCCATATCTACTTCAACTTCACATACCTGGGTGGCGCTGCTATAAGCTGGTGATGTGCCCACCGCCGCTCCCTTATGCTTGCCGCCCAGTTTGCCCGGGTGATAGTAACCGGTGCCGGTCAATACGCCATGCTTCACAAAATAAGCGCGGGCCACCTCGACAAAGGTAATATTTACAGCCGGTTCCTGTTTTACATAGATGATGCCTTCTTCACATTCCAACTCTTCCGGAACTAATTTGCCCGAACGGTAGCCCCCGTCTTCCTTAACTTCCAGCATTTCCGCCGCCTGGATGAGAATCTTCTTTTTCACATCTTCTCCGGCTCTTTTTACCGCCCAGCCCGCCATTAAGGTTTGCCGGCTGGCATAAGCGCCAAAGTCGAGGGTGGCCAGATCCGTATCCCTGGTACAAATCGAAATGTCTTTGAACGGATATCCCATCGCCTGTGCAGCCATCTGGGTAAGCACCGTATCGCTGCCCTGGCCAATATCCACCGCCTGCGTATAAAGAATGGCATGGGTACCGTCGTGGTATAATTTGATCATAGCCACGGAATGGGGCAGATCAGTCCGGTACATGCAGAACCCTGCACCGGAGACAAAACCGCCGTTACCCACACCGATTCCCCTGCCTGCGGGCATCTTGCCTTTCTTATTTTTCCACCCGGATACATCCCGAGCCAGTTCATTTGCTTCTTTTAAATAGTACGACTTTACTTCGTAGCCGTTTGGAGTGACCGTGTTGGCTTTACGAGCATTGATAATGCGCATTTCGATGGGGTCAATGCCGAGATCTTCGGCGATGTGGTCCAAGTGGCTCTCAAAAGCGTAACGGGGGTGTGGTTGTCCATGTCCCCTTTGTGCGCCGCAGGGCGGCAAATTGGTCACAAAACGATAGGCGTCAAACCTGTAATTGTCGAAATCATAAAGCACCGTGAGCAGGGACCCGGCATAATAAGATGTGGCCACACCCAGGCCGGTGTAAGCACCGCCGTCCAGGATTATTTCGCTTTCCACGAAAACAAGCTTGCCGTCCCTGTTAACACCGGATGTATATGTCATGTCCATGCCATGGCGGCCGCGGCCGTTTAACCAGACTTCTTCCATGTCAAAGAACATTTTGACAGGCTGACCGGTTATCCTGGAAAGAACTACAGCTGCGACATCCAGGCCGCTGACATCGAGCTTGCCGCCGAAACCGGCCCCCACATAGGGGATAGTAACACGCACGTCTCCTTCCTTCAGGTCAAAGATGCGGGCCAGGTGATGCTGCAGGTAGTGGGCTGATTGATGGGCAGCATGAACATGAACTCTTTTCCCTTCCCAGTTTGCGATTGTACAGTGAGGCTCGATAAAACCGTGCAGTGTTCGCTGACCCATCAGGCGGTCGGTACGGATATAATGAGCATCCTTCTTGGCTTGTTCAACATCACCGAACTCTAAATGGATCTCCGTGTTCACGTTGCCCGGGTATTCTTCAAATATTTGTGGCGCATCTGCCCTGGCCGCATCCGCGGGTGTAAAAACCGCCGGCAGTACTTCGTATTCCACTTTGATCAGCTCCAGGGCTTTATAGACGGTCTCCTCGTCAACGGCGCAGACTGCACCAATTTTATCGCCGTAATACCTGACTTTGTCGATGCAAAAAATGGTTTCATCGTAGCGTGCGGGGCTGAGGCCGTACCTAGTCGAAGGCACATCCTTGGCTGTAATAATAGCCCTGACGCCGGGCAGCTTTTCGGCTTCGGAAGTGTCTATCTTAAGAATACGGGCATGGGCCTCGGTGCTGCGAATCAGTTTACCGTAAAGCATATTGGAAAACTTAAGATCAGCGGCAAACTTGCCGCGTCCGGTCACTTTATCCAGCGCATCAGTTCTTCCTAGGTCTTTCCCGATGTATGCATAATCTTTATTTTGATTTAAATAAGAGAATTTTTTGTTCATTTAACTCATCCTTCCTTTGCCTGGTAACTGTCTGCAGCGTCTAAAATTGCTTCCACGTAATGAATGTAACCGGTACAACGGCACAGGTTACCCCCAATAGCCTCACGCACTTCATGTTCAGTAGGATGTGGGTTATTCATAAGCAAGGCCTTGGCCGACATGAGGATTCCCGGAGCACAGAATCCACATTGTGGCGCCGAGTGCTCGATGAATTTTTCTTGGAGGATATCAAGCTTTGCGTCTGCCGCAAGACCCTCAACGGTTGTAACTTCCCGTCCGTTTACGCTGATGGTGAGCACCATGCATGAATTAACCGGCTTCCCATCCAGCAGCACGGTACAGGCACCGCAGTCACCCTGACCGCAAGCTCTTTTTGTACCGGTAAGATTGAGGTCGTCCCGTAAGAAGTTTACGAGCAAACTATTTGCTTTAATCATTCTGGTGTATTTGATACCGTTTACTGTTATCGATACCAGGTAACGCTTTATGCCATCCTTATCAATCACAAAATTCGCCAATTTTTACAACTCCTTATTTTAAACGTGGCCCTCGTCAACAGCTTTCTGCAGTGCGCGTTTTGTATAGATACGCACCATATCCATGCGATATTCGGCCGATGCCCGTATATCGGAAATGGGCCGGCATTCACCTGACGCCACAACTCCTGCTTCTGTAAATAGCCCTGCGCTTACCTGTCTGCCCCTGAGCATATTTTCGGCCTTTTTCGCCCGGACAGGAACGGGTGAAACAGCGCCAAGGACGATTCTTGCATCTTTTAGCACGTTGCCTTCTATCTTTACAGCAGCGGCCACCCCAACAAGGGCCAAGGCACCTGACGCGCGCAAGCTGAATTTAATATACGTGCTCCCGGTAAAACCGTCATCGGGAATGACAAATTCGGTGATGAGTTCATCATTTTCCAAAACGGTTTGGTTAGGCCCTGTAAAGACATCTTCTAAGGGCAGGATCCGCGCTCCCTGCGGCCCAACAATCTTTACTTTTGTGTCAAGGGCGATGAGAATGGGCGGCAGGTCTGCGGAGGGAACAGCGTTACTGATATTACCCCCTACGGTTCCCAGGTTACGTACCTGGTTGTTCGCCAATTGGTGAGCAGCTTCAGCTACGGACAGGTATTTCTGCTGCAGTACTTTCGAATTTTGTATGTCGTTATGGGTGGCCCCGGCGCCGATCACGACGCCTTTACCGGTCACGTGCTCAATTATCTTCAGCTTTGTCAGCTGCCCTATGTCTACAAGAACTTCCGGTGCCAGCAAATCCTTTTTCATCTTGATCAGAAGATCGGTGCCGCCGGCGATCGCCTTGGCTTTGGAACCAAACTTATGTAATAACTGGCAGGCTTCTTCGACGCTTTCCGGAATATAATACTCAAAATCACGTAGATACACTTTGCTCATCCTCTTCATTTTAATTTGTATCTGCTCAGGAAAATTTACAATGTACCGTTGCCCGGGCTGAGCAGTTACACCTGTAATCAGATCACTAGTGACCTGGTGGACCTGGCAGAAATATTATTCACTGTCGGCCGGAGCCTGCTACAACCTTAACCTCCACCAACCATGAAATTAACCAGGAGCCTCAGTAAGGTGATCCTGTCATCGGCCGAAAGAATGGCCGTCCCCTTGTCATCAATGGCATGAACAGTTCCCGGTTCATCTTTCGGCTCAACCATACTCCATCCCAGTTTAGATAATTTTTCCCAATACAGAGAAGTCCAGCCATAGCTATCTTTCCAATAGATTTTGGTATCCACAAAGGGAATCATCTTGTTCATCTCATTAATTTCCTCTTGCGTCACTTCATTTTCTTCCATATCCTTAACCTTTAATCCTCCTATCATCCTGCAGGCAGCCTGAAATTGCAGTGGTCCTGGCATTCGGTTCCATGCTCCGACTTGACGATTCTCTTTCCGGCCCTCGGGCATTTTACCAGGGAGTCTTTGTGATGAGGACAAACAACCCACCCGGGAGCTTCTAAATTATAACCCGTGCATTTGGAGCAGCGGATTCCACCAGGTGTAGCTTCAAGCTCTGAGCTAAACCTTATCTGTTTGCAATCCACACAGTAAGCGTACTCCCAATTTTTTATCTTTTCGTTGTAATGTGCTGTACCCTTTTTTTGTTCCCGTGCCCGCTCTTGCTCGTGTATTGCCTTGATGATGACCGGGGTCTTGTGCAAAAGTAAAAGATCCGGAGGAAAACATGATCCGCTATTATTATTGTTCAAATTAATAAGCCTCCATTACGTTCACTATAATGAACTACTGTTCTTTTATATTGCTATTATAACTCTAAATAAAGTAAAAGGAAATAGTTTATTTCTTCCCAGGCTTTATGAACACACATCATCTCCTCAGCTTTAAGAGGTTCACGCTGTTCAATAGCATTCAAATTATTCTTACAATGAAGCTTTTACTCTGCCAGATTTTGGACAATCTCCCTAAAAACCGCGGTGTGATGATCAATATCCTCAGCAGTTGTCTGCGGAGAAATTAAGGCCATGTTGTGAAAGGGCGTCATCAGAATGCCCCGATTTAAAGGCGTCGGGTGCACGTAGCGGTCAAGCTCCGGATCTACCGCCTCGGCTGCTTCACTGGCGTTGCGAGCAGGTTTGGTTCGGAACCAGTATTCGGTCCGGCAGCCCAGACGCATTACGTTCCAGGGCAGTATAAACTCTTTAATTATCTCTTCCACACCGTCAACAAAGCGTTCGGCAAGGGGGATGGTAATTTCGTAAGCCTCAGGAGTCAGAACATTTTCGAGGGTTACCCGCATCGCCGCTATAGAGAGAGCGTTACCAGCCAGGGTCCCCCGATACCACCTGTATCCGAATCTTTCACAGTAGTCATCTCCGTGATTCTGCGGGCAATTTCTTCAGGAAAACCATATACAGCTGCCGGTATGCCGCTGGCTATCGGCTTACCCAGGGTAAACATGTCTGGAACAAGCCCATGCAGGGCAGTGTAGCCTCCCGGGCCGGCACATATGGTGTTGGTCTCATCAATGATCAGGATCGTTCCGGTTTTCCTTGTTAGCTCGCGCAGGGCTGCATGATAACCCGGATCAGGATGGATAATGCCGATGTTGGTCATTACCGGTACAGCCAGTACGCAGGCGACATCCTGATCCTGAAGGGCTTTTTCCAGCGCTTCGGGATCATTGGATTTGATAACTTTTGTCGTAACAGCAGGATCGACCGGTGGGCCAAGATTGCCCTGCATGGCCTTAACTTTCCCATCGCGATGCAGTGTAATAAACGCTTCTTCAGCTCAGTCCCGACAACAATGGCCTCATCAACAAATATGGGGAAGCCCCGGCCCACTTGACCATCCAGTTCATTGGTACTCCCCTAAGCAGGTTTTTTCGCGCTTTTTCATACATCGCTTGCGATTGCGGATGTCGATCGGCAAAATACCGGCGTTCTTTATCAAGCAGTAGTTTTACTCTTTCTTTTTGCACTAAAACTGCCTCTTTAAGCATATACTAATCATTAAAGTGGAGCGGTAAATTCCCTTTACCGCTCCACCGGTCAATAACCTCGAATTTTAGGTATCACTGTTCTTTTTAAAGTCCCATCCAGCCCAGTTTACCAATTTCATCGGTTTTCCATCGATGTCAGCCAGGGGTTTGGCAGGGTCAAACTTGCTTGTAAGTAATAAAACCACCACCATGACAATGACCAAGATGAAGAAACCCGGGGTAGAGGCGATATAGACAGCGTCCCACATGGCCCACTCGACGTAAACCACGCCTTCCTCGATGATCCCGATATTGGCTTCTGCTGTTTCAGCATAGTAATAGTAAAAGCTTAAGGCTACCCATGAGACGAAACTGCATATCAAGACCAAAAGGGCACCGGTTTCGTTGCATTTTTCCATAAATAGCCTGCAGCGTACGGTGCAAACAAACCTACGAGGATAATGAACCAGGCGATAACAACAAGCATGTAGATGGTTTCGGCATAAAGCGCCAGCAGCAGAGAAAAGATCGCCACAATCGGAACAAATTGCCGGGTTATCTTCAAGGCTTCCTCGGAGGTTGCCTCATGTTTGACATACTTCAAACCGTTGTAACCAATAATGGAAGAGGTGGCAAGCAGGGCGCTGTCCGAGCTTGACATCAATGCCGCAATCATCCTTGCCACGAAAACCATTGTTAGGACTGGCGGCAGAAAGTTATTTGCCAGCTATGGTAAAATCATTTCAGTTTCGGGAATAGTCAGATTGGCATTGAGCTCGAACATGACAATACCTGAAATTACCGGTATCATTCCCACTACCAGGTAAAGACCTCCGGCTATATAAGAGCCGACAGTCGCTGTTTTCTCATCTCTGGCTGACAATATTATCTGCATCAGGTCCTGGGCCGGGATGCTGCCCAGACCTATGGCCATCCAGGCGCCGATATAGTAGAACCAGCCCGGCAGCCCGAAATGCCAGAGAAACCCCTCTTCTGCCGTCGGAGCAATGGCAAAAGTCGGAAGCTCACCCCAGTTGCCGGCGTGAGAAAAAAAGTAATCCCATCCTCCGATACTGGATATCGCATAGGGCAAAATTATCACTATGCCCACGATCAGCACAATCATCTGGACCACGTCGGTTAAGGTTACTGACCACATCCCACCCAGGTAAGTATAAACGATCAAAACTGCGCAGGAAATGATAATCCCGTAAGCCAGGGGAAGGCCGGTAAAAAGCTGGAGGATTGTTCCGAAGGCAACAGGCTGGGCTCCAACCCAGCCGATTTCGGCAATGCCAGTACAATTGAAGCGGCGATCCCCATTTTTTTACCGTAGCGTATATCGAAGAAATCAACCAGGGTCAGGTAGCCGCCGCGCCTCATCATGCGGACGAAAAAAATGCCGGCCGGAATCAGGCAGAGAGCCGCCCCCCAGGAATCGAAAATAACCCCCTGGTTTCCGAAAAGATAGGCCTGGGCGGTCGCTCCCATAAGGGTGCCGGCACAAAACCAGGTCGCAAACAGGGTGCCAATCGTAAAAAAAAGCGGCAGACGTCTTCCTGCCACAATATAGTCGGTGCTATCCTTGATTTTCCTGGAACTCCACCAGCCGATACCGACCATCACTAGCATATAAATAATAACACCGAATAAAACCATGCCCCCGCACTGCATAAGCTTCACAGCCCATTGTCAGTGGTTGTTCTGAACAAGCTGAAATTAGATCCTTAAGAAGAAAAGGAACACCACTAAAAGGCCCCTCCGGTATTCACTGAAGGTATTTATGATTACCCTTCTATTTCGCTTTTTAAAATGTGTTACTATTAAGATATTATATTTTGCCTTGTTGTCTGAATATCTTACACAATAGATTTGAGGGGAATACTTTTGAGCAGAAAGAATAGTAGTATTTTATTCAATTCAATAGCGCCTTTATATGGATTATTTTATAAAGTGCAGAAAAAGCGATTTACTGAGGTTATAGAGGGCGTAGATAAAGAACTGGATTTGTCATCTTTTGAAACTATTATTGATATTGGGTGCGGAACAGGTGCGTTATGTTCCGTTTTAAATGACAAGGGTTTGTCAGTGACCGGCATTGACCCGGCCAATAAGATGCTGGAAATAGCCAGGAACAAGCAGGAGAATAACGATATCAGTTTTATTCAGGCTGATGTTCTTGAAGGATTACCTTTTGATAACAATAGTTTTGATGTTGCGATAGCATCATACGTTGCTC
Organism: Bacillota bacterium; assembly: GCA_051748565.1. Classification (GTDB taxonomy): domain Bacteria; phylum Bacillota; class Dethiobacteria; order DTU022; family DTU022; genus SKPH01. Next base: position 11,050 of record JBNJHN010000036.1, read on the forward strand.
ATGGTTTAGAGGTTGAGGAAAGAAAACTCATGTATGCCGAAATGAGCCGGGTTACAAAGCAGTGGGTTGTAATATATGATTATAACGATAAGCGATCATTGCTGATAACAATTATTGAATGGTTGGAAGGTGGTGACTACTTCCACTTCATTAAAAATGCTGAACCGGAAATGAGAGATTGCGTTTTAGAGATGAAAAACTGTTTCTCGAAAGTGGAAGTAGTCAATGTGGATACAAGCGCAGCCTGGTATATCTGTAAACCTTTTGTCTGATAGAAAATCAGGAGACATCAGGGAGCGTTAAGCCAACACCTTTGTCAATTCTCCCCAGGTTAATTTAACACAAAAGAACCGTTCCCCCGTATTCTAAATATCAGAAGAATTATTCACGGGCTGAGTAGTATTAAGCGCTTTTGTGAGCGTAAACAAGGAGGAACCTTGAAGTGACCGGTATGGATAATGCAGCAGTTATCGAAGTTGAAGGTTTAACCAAAAAGTTTGGCGACTTGGTTGCCGTTGATAATATTTCTTTTACTGTAAACCGTGGAGAAATATTTGCCTTTTTAGGTCCAAACGGTGCCGGTAAAACAACAACAATCAGGATGCTGACAACGCTTTCCAGGCCGACCAGTGGGAAAATAATTATAAACGGGCATGATCCTGTTGCGGAACAGGACGCAGCCAGACGTTCCTTCGGGATAGTTTTTCAGGAACCCAGCCTGGATGATGAACTTACTGCCAGTGAAAACATGGTCATTCATGGAGTATTATATAATATGCCGAAAGCAATCCGTACCGAACGTATTGAAATGCTGCTTAAACTTGTTGAGCTGTGGGGACGAAAAAATGACCAGGTTAAGAAGTTCTCCGGGGGGATGAAACGCAGACTGGAAATTGCCAGAGGCCTTTTGCACCTGCCGCAAATTCTTTTTCTTGATGAACCAACCCTCGGGCTGGATCCCCAAACCCGCAACCTGTTGTGGGAGCATATCAGGAATTTAAACAGCAAAGAAAAAATCACCGTATTTTTAACCACCCATATCATGGAAGAGGCCGAACGCGTTGCCGATACCGTGGCCGTTATCGATTATGGCAGAATTATTGACATCGGTTCACCCCGTGAACTTGCTGATCGGACCGGTTCAACTTCACTGGAAGAAGCATTTTTAGCCTTGACGGGAAAAACTATCCGCGAAGAAAAAGCCGAAACCCATACCCAGATGGTGAGTGCGTACCTGAGGAGGAAGAAATGAAATGAGTGTAATATATATCCTCTGGCAGCGGCAGCTAAAGCGTTATTTTCGTTCCAAAACCCGTATTATTGGTGCTTTAGGCCAGCCTTTGCTATTTTTATTTGCTCTCGGCTTCGGTTTCGGACCGGTATTTGAAAGGGCAGGAGAGGGAGACTACATGCAATTCCTGGTTCCTGGCGTTATTGCCATGAGTATACTGTTTACATCGATGTTTAACGGCATAGAAATAATCTGGGATCGGCAGTTTGGTTTTCTCAAGGAAACTCTGGTTGCGCCTGTTTCCAGGGTAACAATTATGCTGGGCAGAACTTTAGGAGGTGCTACAGTTGCCATAGTACAGGGGATCATCATCTTGGGAATATCCTTGCTGATCGGTTTTCGGTTTGGCAGCCCTACCGGCCTACCCATTGCCTTACTTTTTATGTTTCTTATTGCCACCTTGTTTACAGCCCTCGGTACAGCTATTGCTTCAGTTCTAGAAGATATGCACGGGTTTCAATTGATCATGAACTTCCTGGTAATGCCCCTGTTCTTTCTTTCAGGAGCTTTATTCCCGATCCATAATCTACCTGCAGCTGTCGGAATGCTGGTGCGAATCAACCCCCTTTCGTACGGCGTAGACGGCCTCCGTGGAGCTCTTACAGGAGTTTACCAGATTGGATTTATAACAGATTTCAACGTTTTATTCTTAACAATGATTTCCCTGGTTGCTGTAGGGGCCTACTTGTTTTCTAAAATAGAAGTATAATAAAGATTCTTTCTGCTTCTGGATAAATTAATCATTCTGATCATGAATGAAGAAATGAGATTGAGGCCAGGCTAAGAGGCGATTTCGGTCTGTTTGAATAAAAGCATTAAGAATTATATAATCAATGAAACGCATATTAATGCATCATTTAATTTAAGGAGTGTGAAAAATGGATAAAGATAAAAGTTTTTATATTAAGGTTGCTGTAGCTATCACCTATTTGATCATGGTGGTGGTTAATGCTTTAGCTTCTGCTTTGCCCATTAACGGAATCACTACCGGTCAGGTATCGGACTCTTATCCGGATCTTTTCGCCCCTGCCGGTATAACTTTTGCTATTTGGGGTCTGATATATATTCTTTTAGCCGGTTATATCCTTTACCAGTTCGGTATTTTCCAGGCTGATAAAGGGGTAAGCAGAAATGAGCTCTTCCAAAAAATCGGTATTTATTTTATTATATCTTCTCTTGCCAATGCACTATGGATTTTTGCCTGGCATTACGACAAAATTGGCCTCTCTCTGCTGCTGATGATTATAATCCTTGTTTGTTTAATCTTGATTGCATCGATGCTGAGCAAAGAAGAATTTTCACTTCAGGAAAAAATATTTATCAGACTTCCCTTTAGCGTTTACTTTGGCTGGATCACCGTGGCCACAATAGCCAATGTTACAACTTATCTGGTCTACATAAATTGGGGAGGGTTTGGAATATCAGAGCAAGCCTGGATGGTCCTAATTCTCTTTGTTGGAGTGGCGATCGGTATAGCCAGGATGTTTAAGGATAAAGACGTTGCATACGGCCTGGTTTTTGTCTGGGCCTACGCCGGGATTTGGATCAAGCATTCTTCTTCAGACCAGTTCGCCGGGCAATATCCCGCCATAATCAGTGCCGTGACAATCTGTATCCTTTTACTGATCGCTGCTGAAATATTCTTGATCTTTAAAGGCTCCAGGAAAGCTAAAGTATAGATAATAAAACTTCTTCAGGAAAAGCATGTTCTGCATTATTTAAAGATAATGATATAATATTTTTAAAAGGTTTAATTCGACAATGAATAAAACAGCAGTGCTATTCCGCGAAGCAGTATTAAAATACGAATCAATTGCCATCTATATACCCGGTTCACCGGATCCTGATGCAATTGCTTCAGCGCATGCTATTAAGCTGATCCTCAAACATCTATCCATAGACTCAGATATTTTTGCCGAAAAGAGGTTATCTCTGCCGCAAAACAAGGCCTTTATTGATAAGCTAAAAATCCCTTTAATTTTCGGTAAAGATATCAACTTCGAAAAATACGATGCCTATATCGTTCCCGATTTTCAAAACAACCGGATAGAGAATATCAGTAACAGGATTCCCTGTGCTGTACATATAGACCATCATGCCAAATCAAAAGACTCCGTCAAAGCGGATTTCTCCCTGATAAGGACAGACTCAGGTTCTACAAGTACCCTGGTTGCCCTAATTGTGAAAAACCTGGATATTGATTTCCCTGAAAAAGAGATGGTCTCGATGGCTACAGCCCTTACAATAGGAATTTATACAGATACTGATAAATATAACAACATAACCTCTCTCGATCTTGAAGCCTTAAGTTTTCTTTCCGGTTTTGCCGACTGGAACATCCTGCAGGGTATAAGCAACATACCCATTTCACCTGAAACACTCCTCTACTATAATAAAGCAATTGCAAACGAAGTTGCTTATAAGGACTGGGGTTTTTACGGCATTGGTTATGTCAACTCCAAAAACAGGGATTCCATTGCCATAGCAGCCGATATGGTCCTTGAAAAATCAACCCATAACACAGTGGCTGTATTTGCCGTCATTGAAAATCATAAAAAGAGGGAGATGTACCTTGATGTATCCCTGAGATCGGAAAACAAATCTGTTGATTTGAACAGGGTTATCAAGCGAATCACCCCGAACGGTGGGGGAAGACGTTATAAAGGGGCATACCAGGTTAAACTGGACTATTTTTTTAGCACCCCCGACAGGGACATGTTATGGAAAGTTATTGAATCTACCACTATAGAAACTCTGCGCAGAAGCAGGGACTCGCTCTATATAACCGGGATAGAAGAAATATACAGCAGTATTAAAAGTAAGATTCGCTCCATCATGAAAAAGGATAATGATATCAGTTAAATATTAATCAGGCATCCGCCAGCATTCTTCATCAAATCTGCTACTTTACTTCACAGGATCTTCACATTTATCCTTTACTATGTATCTAGAGTAAATATGAAAGGGGTAATCAAATATGTCCAAAAGAATACTGGTTGGTCTACTGGTAACGATTGTTGCTTTAACGATAGTGGTTTCCACAGTAGCCTTTGCCCAGGAAAGTGACCCAACCCTGGAAGCTCTTTACGAGCAGATTTATGAACTGCGCCGTCAGGTAGTTGAAAGGCGGGTAGAACTTGGCCAGCTGACTGAAGAAGAAGGCAGCCGGAAATTAGAGATAATGGAAGAACGTTTCCTGGAAAGATCTGAAGAAGGCTCCGGTCCTTTTTACGGGATGTGGGGGAGAGGCTGGCGAGATGATGAGACCAGGGGTTTCCGTCATTGCTGGCGCGATTAAATAAAATCTAATTTTGTGTTTTTGTTCCAAAATCTACAGTATAGTAATTGTTGTGGCTTTTGGACAGTGCCGCTGTCGTGAGCCTGTTGGTGCAGGGTGAAACCCCCGCTTTCCATGCACCCTGTTAAGCAGCATTTTGAACTGGAAAGGAAGGCCCTTTCAGGTGGCCTTCCTTTTTGCCATCCTATTGACTACAATATAATCAAGCTGACACAGGAGATGTGCATAATGGCCAATCAGAAAATCCTGGTAGTTGATGACGAACCTAATATCACCCAGGTATTGAAAGCTTACCTTGAGCGGGAAAATTATGTTGTTATTACTGCTCACGATGGTACGAAAGCTCTGAACCTGACTCGTTCAGAAGAGCCGGCCCTGGTTGTTCTCGACCTGATGCTGCCCGGGTTAAGCGGTGAAGAAGTGTTGCATCAACTGCGCAGCGAAGGCTCCAGGGTGCCGGTGATCATGCTCACGGCTAAGACTGCCCTGGAAGAAAAAGTTTACGGTCTGGCTATCGGAGCCGACGATTACATAGTTAAACCATTCAGCCCCCAGGAAGTAGTTGCCAGGGTGAAAACAATTTTACGCCGCAGTGACTCTGAACAGGTTCCCCTGACAGATCTGCTAAGCCTGGCCGGAGGGGATCTCGAAATCGATACTCTGGCCCACCTTATTACCTGGCGGAAAAATTGCCTCGACCTGACTCCCACGGAATTTAACTTGCTTCTATTCCTGGCCCGGCATCCCGACCGTGTTTTTACCCGTGCCCAGCTTGCCGAAGAGCTCTTTGGCTACGACAGTTTTACCGAAGACCGCACCATCGATGCCCACATTAAAAATCTTCGTCAAAAATTGCGAAACAGCGGTGCTCCTGGATTGCTCAAAACTGTTTACGGGGTGGGATATAAATATGATGAAAATTGAACAGTTTAAAACCCAGCCCCTGTGGTTGCGCCTGGTATTTTTCTTTTTGCTCCTATCGGCGATTATCATGCTCTTGTTCCAGGTAATATTCAACTATTCCCTAGACAGGCACCTCCAGACTTACACCAGGGAACGGGAAGAAACACTTAACAGGCAAATTATAAGTTCCCTTCTGGGATATTACGAGGCCTCGGGAAGCTGGTCGGGTATTCACATGCCCCTGCTCCATGCAGCGCTGAGCACGGGTACCCGTATGCTTCTCTATGATTCAGATGGCCGCCTGGTTGGCGATACCGGCCAGGGCAGACACCGGATGATGATGGCCCATGCTCAACAACCGGAACTGCGGGATGTCAATACCTATCACTACGAACTGAAACAGCACAGCAATATGATAGGAGAATTGATTATTGCCCACCCAATTACAGTAGAAACAAGTGCCATGTTTGCTCAGGACCTTTATTTCCGCAGGGCCATAACCCGTTCCATGTTTTGGATTGGTTTGATTGCTGTTGCCGCCGCCACAGTCCTGGGAATTATCTTTTCCCGTCGCCTTTCCAGGCCCATGGAAGAGATGGCCGGGGTGGCTTCCAGTATAACCCGCGGCGACTATAGCCTGCAGCTGCCTACTTACGAAGGCCGGGAAATCAACGTGCTTGCCGGCAGTTTCAACCGGATGTCAGCCCATTTGCAGAATCTTGAACTGCTGCGTAAGCGCTCCGTAGCAGACATTTCGCATGAACTTCGAACCCCTCTTACCACTCTGCGCAGTTACATAGAAGCGGTAAGAGACGGGGTTTTGCCTGCTGATACAAAAACTATGGAGATTCTTTTGGAAGAAATCATGCACTTAAACCGTGTAGCGGCAGATATTGACGAGTTGGCCCGGGCAGAAAATATTAAAGAAGGTCATACAAGCCTTGAAACAATCAACCTTAATCAGGTTATACATGATAAAGTATCATCTTTCCTTCCGTTTTATCAGGACAGAGGGCTTACCCTCAACCTGAATCTGCCTGAAAAAAATATTACAACCTGCCAGGATCCTGCTGCGTTGGGCAAAATAATCAGCAATCTGCTTGAAAATGCCTACCGCTACAGCGAACCCGGAGGAAAAGTGGATGTAATTCTCAATGATGATCCGGAATTCGATGATGGTGCTGTTTCACCCCTGGGTCAGAAAATCCCGTCCAGTGAAGAATTGAAAGCAAAGCTTGCAGATATGATTTTAATCAAGGTCACTGACACAGGGATTGGTATTAAGGAAGAATATCTGCCCTATATATTTGAGCGCTTTTTCCGGGCTGATCCTTCCCGTGAAAAAGAGCAAAGCCAGGCCGGCTCTGGTATTGGTCTGGCCCTGGTTAAAGAGCTGACCCGGGCTTCCGGAGGCTATATTTTGGTCAGCAGCCAGCCGGGCAAAGGGACTACATTTTATCTCTATCTAAAAAAGTAAGTTTTCTTTTCCCCCCTGTGCCCTAATTCTGCTTCTGATATAATGGTGGTTAAATAACTATATTCATTAACAGGCCTTTTTGCTTTAGAATTTCTATGCCGGCGATTCAAACCCGAAATAGATTCCGAGGAGGTTAATATGAGTTATACAACGGTAAAACACGAAGTTAACCGCGGTATTCTTACCCTGAGGCTTAACAGACCTGAAAGAATGAATGCCGTAAACGAGGAAATGTATTTTGAGTTAAGGCAGCTACTTCAAAAATATAGAGAAGACAACGAGGTGCGAGCGGTTATTCTTACCGGTTCGGTCAGAATCAGGGATGGTGTTGAAAAACAGGCTTTCTGTGCGGGCGCGGATTTAAAAAAGCATTCCACCGGCGAGCGTACCCGGGCTCAGAAAAGACAATACATCGAGCAGGCTCATGAAACAACGCGGCTGCTGTACCGTTACCCCAAGCCCATAATTGCCGCTGTAAACGGACCAGCCCGCGGTGCAGGTGTCGAGATGGCTGTTGCCTGCGATTTTGTTATCATGTCCGACGAAGCTACCATCGCTTTTCCTGAAACCGGGCTTGGTACTTTCGTGGGTGGAGGCGTCACGCTGCATCTTCCCCTCAACATAGGTCTCATGAAAACCAAGGAGTTAATCTACACAGGCAGGATCTTGAACGCGGCGGAGGCAGTCAACCTGGGCATTGCCCTCTGCTCTTATCCCATTGCAACATTTATGGATAATGTAATCGAATTTGCCACCGGTATTGCCCGCAAGGCGCCCATTTCCATAACAATGGCAAAAAATCACCTGCAGAGATCGT
>JBNJHN010000037.1:0-18545 GCA_051748565.1 Bacillota bacterium
CGGCAATACCGGAGGAACTACAAAAAGGGTTCTGGAAGTAGGTAACTTTGTAAATGAAAGAATGAGCGTGGTAGGGTCGGCTGAAGTCTGGGAATCTACTAAACAACGCAGCGGTAATGCAAAAACCGGCTTCTGGGATACCGTGAACTAAATTCGGACCAGTATTTAGAAACCAGGATAATTAATAAAAGAGGTGTACAGGATGGCATTAATCCTGGAGCCTCTTTTTTTGACATTAAAATTTATAGTAAGTATACTTTAATAGAGAACAGAATGAAAATTTCAGGATAAGGAGAGATTATGCCAAGATGGAAACTGAAAAAAGCACAGCCGAAAGGCAGCAAATTGCCCTTGAACGTGCGGCGGAGCTTAAGAACAGAATTAGCGATTACAGGGAATCACTGGAAACAATGCCAACCGGTTTTAAGCGTTGGCCTCAAATATTAGAAAGCCAGAAAAGGATCAAAGAATATTTTAAAGCTTCCGATGAAGAATGGGATAACTGGCGCTGGCAGTTGAAAAACCGCATAACCAGGACTGATGTATTAAAAGAACTATTACCCCTTGACAAAAAAGAGATTGAAGAGATTGATAAAACCGGGTCACAGTATCGCTGGGCGGTTTCTCCCTACTATCTCAGCCTGATTGACCCCGATAATCCGGATGACCCCGTAAAGAGGCAGTGCATTCCACTAATTGATGAATATCTTGATCAGGGCGGTTACGACGATCCCATGGGCGAAGAATATACTTCACCCAAATCTGCTGTAACAAGGCGTTATGCGGACCGCTTAATTATAAAGGTAACCAACCAGTGCGCAATGTACTGCAGGCATTGTCAGCGCAGGAGATCGATCGGTGAAAAAGACCTTGCCACCCCACGGGAACAGCTGCAAGAAGCTCTCGATTATATTCGCGATAACGATGAAATTAGAGATATCCTGATGACCGGCGGAGACGGATTTATGCTTGACAATCAGACCATTGCCTGGCTTCTTGATGAGCTTGATGATATTCCTCATGTTGAAATTAAGCGGTTTGGAACGCGGACACCGGTTACAATGCCGCAGAGAGTCGATGATGAGCTGTGCCGGATTTTTTCTGAACACTTACCGCTTTATGTCAATACTCATTTCAATCATCCACTGGAGGTTACCCCCAGGGCCCGGGAAGCCTGCTTTAAACTGGCCCGGTCAGGTGTCAGCATAGGAAACCAGTCAGTACTCCTTAAGGGAGTGAATAATGATCCTTTCATCATCCGTAAACTTAACCAGGATTTATTGCAAGCCATGGTTCGACCTTATTATATTTTTCATGCAAAAGCGGTTAAAGGCACATCTCATTTTCGCACGAAAGTGGAGGAAGGCATTGAGGTTATGGAAAAATTGCGCGGTTATACTTCCGGCCTCGCTGTTCCTTACTTCGTAATCAATGCTCCGCTTGGGAATGGTAAAATACCAATGCTTCCTGAATACCTTGTTAGCAGCGGAAAGGATTATATTATGATCAGAACGTGGGAAAATAAAGTATTACGATATGAAAATTGATAATAAATGTTTTTTAATTTTTAATATAAATCTAAGAAGGTTCTTTTATTTACAATTATCTTATTCCTCCATAGATACTTGTATGCCCGATTGGAACATTATAATAAGCCAGGGGTCAGAAATTCCTGTCAATTAAATAATTTAGCTTATTAATTTAGTGGAGGTCATATAGTGCGAGCAAGATTAATTTATTTATCAGCATTTATTCTAGCTTTCAACATGCTCTTTGTCGTGTGGGGTTGCGCGCCGCTCGGAGATATGGTTGATGAACTCGATATCGACACTGACCCGGTAGACGAAGAGCCCGTGGATGAAGATATCTTTATTATAGTTGCTGCCGGAAGACCTGGTGAAATATATTTTTCACTTGGTGCAGGTTTAGCATACGTTTTTGAGCGCCGAATCCGGGGAACTACCGCAATTTCGGAAACCACAAGGTCGCCTGTTGAAAACTGCCGCCTTGTTGCCAGTGGCGAGTCAGAAATGGGTATGGCAATGGCAGACGTAGCATGGGATGCCTACACAGGGGCAGGACCGTTTGAAGACGATGGTGAACTGCCGATACGCACTTTGTTTTCAATGTATCCGGCCCAGCAGCATCTTATTACAATTGAAGGATCCGGTATTGAATCAATTGATGACCTGGTCGGTAAAACAGTCAGTGTTGACGCTCCCGGCAGTGGAGCCGAAGTTACCTCTTACATTATTCTTGAAGCAGCAGGAATTCTGGATGATGTGAACACAGTTAATTACTCCCAGCCAGAAGCTGCAGATGCCCTGATTGACGGGATGGTTGATGCGGTGTTTTATAACTTTGCATCACCTGCAGCTGTAGTCGATCAGATCCAGGCATCCAGGGATGTTAAATTTATTCCCCTGGAAATGGATTTGATTGATACTATAATTACAAACTTCCCCTATTTCTCTCCCGGAGCAATACCGGCCGGCCACTACGGCCTCATGGAAGATATCTCTGCCCTTACTGTGGGTAACCTGATGGTAGTTCATGAAGATATGGATGAGCAGTTGGCCTACGATCTGCTTCAAGCTATATTCCACGAAGACTCGCTGGCTGAATTGGTCGGTATCCATCCAATTGCCCGGAACTTCCAGGTTGCTCTTGCTGCCAAAGCGCCCGTGCCTTTACATCCAGGAGCAGAACGTTTCTTTCAGGATAGATAATATATGTATTGAACAATAGATCGAATAGAGCATATATTATCTGGTAAAAAAGTTTTGGAAGGGGAGCTGTTTTTATGTATAAGATATTATTAGCTACTGATGGATCAGATTACTCGTTACAATCTCTGCAAAAAATTATTCCTATGGCCAAGGCTATACATGCTGATATTACAATCCTTTCAATAGCAGAAGAAATGCCTTTATTAAAAGGCACGGAAGGGATATCAAAAGAAGAGTTGGAAGTACTTTTCAGTACAATTAACAGGGAAGCAGAATTGGGTCTGGAAAAGGCAGCCGAGCTTTTTGAGTCTGAGGGATTGGGCGTTGAAACCAGACTCCGGGCAGGAAAACCTGCGGAGACAATTTGTAAAGAAGCCGAAGAAGGAGGTTTTGACCTGGTTGTTCTCGGCGATACCGGCCGCGGTGGATTAAAGGAGCTGTTCCTGGGCAGCGTCAGCAACAAGGTAGCCCACCAGGTCAAGACTGATGTCATGATTGTTAAGAGGAAGCAATAACAGTTTAATTTACCAGGTCACACCATTTCAAGCACTATTAAATAAGACCAATCAGCTATTGATATAATCAAGTATTTTTCCCCACTGGAGATATTTGTCAATTGTTTTTTTAACCAGATTGATTGCATCCTTGTTTTGAGGGTGTATGCTGCGGTAAACGCTTTGCAGGTTCTCAATTGTTGTATAGGTATCTTCGTGAACCAGGATTACCGGTACCCCTTTTTCTTCGGCACGTGAAAGGACCCGAACATCCGGGTAAAGCCCCCCGGTAAAAACAATCACCGAAGTGCTGGTCTCCAGGGCGGTCAGGGCCATATCGCTGCGGTCGCCTCCGGTAATGAGCGCTTTGTTCGGTGCCCGGCGCAGGTATCCAAGGGCGCTTTCTATGGTCATTGTACCGACAAGAACTTCTTCAACTAAACGGTTCATATGATCCGGCGCGGCCAGAACTTCGCCATGGAGAACATCATGAAATTCGGCAACTGTCGGTGAAGAAATTTCAACCTGGCGGGGGATTACACCCAGCACATCAAAACCCTTTTCTTCAACAAGCGGTTTATAAATACTGTTACTTGTATTCCACTGTGTTTGAAGGACATTATTGAATATACAACCAATTACCGGAATTTTGCGTTCAGACCATAGCTCAAGATAAAGCAGGTTTTGGTCTATATGAAAATCATCATCGGCTTTGATAACCGGCAAAGCAGAGGCTTCCAGCATCCCGGCAAGATTAAAATCGTCTAAACCCAGGTTGTGTCCCACGTATGGTTCGATGCTGCCGTCTATTAAGACCACGTCATAACCATCACTGCATTTACTAAAAGCTTTTTTAATTTTTGCCATAAAATCCCGATCTTTTTTCATAAATCTGGCTGTAAGGTAATGTGAATTAACCATGATCGGCGAAATTATATCGCTGGAAAATGGCAGGTCAAGGACATCTCTCATCAGGAGGACATCGTCGTCATCTTTTTTAACCGTTCCCTTACGGAAGCCGAGTGGTTTAAAGTAAGAAACCTTCATTCCTTGGTCCAATAGTTTCAAGCTGATCCCAAGCGCAGTGGCAGTTTTACCTCCGCCTGCTTTACCGGAAAAATAAATCGCTTTCATTTTATCACCCCGTTAAAAACTTATTCTTTCCTTTCAATTGTAATCTTGACATCGAGAGCAGTTGCACCCCGTGTATGAACTCGTATGGGGTTTATGTCCATTTCAGTAATCTCATTAAAATCGGTAACCAGAAGGGCGGTTCTGAGTATGGCATCGCCAAGAGCATCCATATCAGCTGGTTTTTTGCCACGGTAACCCTTCAGCAGGGTATAGGCCTTTGTTTCGGAGATCATTTTATTTACCTCTTCGCGGTTGTTTAAAGCGGAGGCAAGGCGGAAAGAAACGTCTTCTAACAAGTTGACGTAAATACCGCCCAGGCCGAATACAACAAGAGGACCAAATTGAATATCCCTCGACATGCCGACAATTACCTCGACACCATCATCAACCATATCCTGTACTTCAACACCATATATGGGAGCGTCCGGTAAAAAATGGCCTACGTTTTCCATGATCCGCTGGAAGGCTTTCCTCACATCATTTTCACTGTGAAGTCCAATTTCCACACCACCGACATCAGTTTTATGGGCAATTTTCGGTGAAGATATTTTCAGTGCAACCGGATAACCAATATCACCGCTAATCTCAACAGCCTCATCTTCTGTTGCAGCCAGGAATATTTTGCTATCAGGAATCCCGTAGGCGGCCATTACCTGCGACGCTTCATGTCCAAGCAGGACGACACGGCGATCTTCAAAGACACCGTCCAGGGTTTTCCGAACCGCATTCCGGTCAATATTTGACAGCAGAACAGCAGGTGCCGGATCAGCTTTTTTGATATGCTCGGCATAACTGAACATTCCAGCCAGTGAGCGAACCGAAGGTTCCGGAAAAGTAAAAACAGGCAGGCCGTGTTCGGTTAAATAGTTTTTCCCTTTTGTAAGGGTTTTACCGCCCATGTAAACCGACATGATCGGTTTTTTCGGATATTTTCGATTAAGTTCAACAATTGTTTGGGCAGTTTTTTCCGGTTCGGTTACGGCAGCAGGACTGAGCAGGACAACAGCACTATCCACATTTTCATCCTTGAGGACTGTTTCAAGAGCAAAGCGGTAACGATCATCCCTGGCATCACCAATTAAATCAACCGGGTTGTAAATATTTGCTTCCGCGGGTAAATTCTCACGTAACAGATCGATAGTATCTTTGGTGAAGCGGGCGATTTTTAAGCCGTATTTCTCTACAGCATCAGTAGCGACGATCGCCGGGCCTCCTGAATTTGTAACAACAGCGACCTGGGGATGCTGAGGCAGCGGTTGGGTTGAAAATGCCCTGGCCAAATCGAACAGTTCGTTCATAGTCTCGGCTCGCAGGACACCGCTCTGTCTGAAGGCCGCTTCATATGCACGATCACTGCCGGCGAGAGCTCCGGTGTGCGAACTGGCAGCCTGGGCTCCCGCATCGCTTATCCCTGATTTAAGGATTATGATCGGTTTGTGCCTGCTTGCTTCCGAGCACACTTTTACAAACCGATTCCCGTCAGTTATGTCTTCAATATAGCAGAGGATTACATTCGTTTGCGGGTCGGCAGCAGAGCTTTCAATTAAGTCAATTTCGTTTAAATCGGCTTTGTTACCCAGGCTAATAAAGCGTGAAAAACCGATCCCCACCTGAAAGCTCCAGTCAAGAATCGCCACCAGCATGGCCCCGCTCTGAGAAATAAAGGAGATATTACCCTCGTTGGGGAATCCTCTGGCAAAGGAAGCATTTAGCGGGGTATGTGTATCCATCAGGCCGACACAGTTCGGACCAAGCATACGCATCTTATACCGGTCGCAAATCGCAGTCAGCTCACGTTCATAATGAAGCCCTTCTTTACCGATTTCTTTAAAACCGGCTGTAATCACAATTAATCCTTTTACCCCGGATTTACCGCAATCTTCAGCAACCCGGGCAACCCCGGCTGCAGGCACAGTGATTACTGCCAGGTCTAAGGGCGGCTGAATATCGCTTACAGAGCTGTAGCATTTTAGACCGGCAATTTCCTCTTCGCGGGGGTTTACAGGGTATATACTCCCCTGGAAACCGCTGGCGATAATATTATCGAGGATAGCATAGCCGATTTTTTCTTTAGAACGGGATGCCCCGATAACTGCTATATTACCTGGATTAAAAAAATATTTTATATCCTCCACTACTACAATCCTTTATCAGTATGAATTTACTGATTATATTTTATATGATTGCCGAGGTAGAAGCAATTTTAGATGAATAATTTTCCAGAGCTGATTGACTTTTTAATTGATTTTGTTACAATGTATTTTGACGCTTTAGTACAGATAAAAGTCTGATATAAGATAGGAGGTATTAAAGATGAGTGCTTTAGGCCGTCATATTTTGGCTGAGTTTTACGGCTGCCCTGAAGTGATCCTCGGGGATCTCGAACAGATTAAGCAAAGCATGAAGGCAGCTGCCCTTGAAGCAGGAGCTGAAGTGAGGGAAACAGTTTTCCATCAATTCAGTCCCCAGGGCGTAAGCGGCGTGGTTGTTATTTCCGAATCACATCTGGCTATTCATACCTGGCCTGAATTCGGCTACGCTGCTGTTGATGTTTTTACATGTGGTCAAACTGTAAACCCATGGGTGTCCTGCGACTACTTGAAACAAGCGTTTTCAGCACAGAATATGTCGGCACGTGAAATTAAGCGCGGCATCTTTGATATCGAACTGGAACATAAACCTGCTGCAAATTATTAGCCGCCCGATGGGAGGCAGAAACCATGCCTAACGAAGAGCATAAGTGGTTTATTGAACATACGTCTCCCACAACGGCGCATATGTTTGGCATAGTTAGTTTTATAAAGTGCTTCAGAACTAAGTTCCAGCAGGCAGAGATAGCTGACACTGAACTTTTTGGGCGAATTTTGATTTTAGATGGTAAAATTCAGTCCTCCGAGTATGATGAATATATATATCACGAGGCGCTGGTTCATCCGGCAATGCTGATGAGTCCGGCGCCTCGGCGTGTACTCGTTATCGGCGGAGGTGAGGGAGCGACCCTGCGTGAGGTTTTCAGGCATCCTGCAGTTAAGCGACTGGTTATGGTTGACCTTGATCGGGAAGTTGTGGAGATCTGCCGGGAATATTTAGGAAGCTGGCATCAGGGTAGTTTTGATGATAACCGACTGGAATTACTATATATGGATGCCAGAGAGTACCTGGAAAATACATCAGAAATGTTTGACGTTATTATCAGCGATGTCCCTGAACCGGTCGAGGTTGGGCCGGCAATAAAGCTATTCACAAAGCAATATTTTGATTTACTTAAAAAGCATCTTAAGGATAAGGGACTGTTATCCCTGCAGGCGGGAGATTACGGGCTACCTTTTATTGGGGCACACAGCGCTATATATAATACGATCAGGCAGGTAATGCCTTTTGTATATTCTTACAGGGCTTTTATCCCTTCTTTTAATACTGAGTGGGGGTTTTTGCTGGCCTCTCCGGAGGTAATTGAATTGCCTGCGCCGGATCATTTCAACAAGTTAATTGAAGAAAGAAATCTAAACTTAAATTATTTTGACGGGGAAACTTCAGCCGGCATTTTTTCACTGCCGAAAGATATTCGAAAAAAGCTTAGGAATGAAATTAGGGTAATCGATGATCAAAATCTTTTAAAAATTTATTAAAGTATCAGCAGGAAGGGTGAAACAATGGTAACAAGGGAAAGAACTTTTTTGATGGTCAAGCCTGATGGGGTACAACGCGGACTAGTAGGCAATGTTATTAACCGCATGGAAAAAAAGGGATTTAAACTGGTAGCAATGAAGATGATACACATAAAGCGGGATTTAGCCTCCAGGCATTATGGAGAACACAAAGGCAAACCATTTTATAAGGGCCTGATTGATTTTATTACATCCGCTCCAGTAGTAGCAATGATTTGGGAAGGAGATGATGTAGTTCAAATGGTGCGCACCTTGATTGGAGCTACTGATCCCCGGAAAGCAGATCCGGGTTCGATACGCGGAGAACTTGCTGTATTTACTGGTAAAAATATTGTTCACGGCTCGGATTCAATTGAAAGCGCAAAACGGGAGATCGATCTGTTCTTTGAAGATGAAGATTTATGTTCTTACAGCCTGCCAACTGAGAGCTGCCTGTATGATTAGCAAATAAATAGTTGGGGTTTAATGTTCGAAACGGCTTAAAAATTTAAGCCGTTTTTTTATTGCCAAGAGTGTTAACTTAAGATATAATATATATAACCAATTTAGTTAGTATTAAAAGGTGGTGCCTGCTATGATAGGAACGAAATGTCCGGGCCAGGATATGCGGTACTGGACAGCAGAGGATGTTTATGAAGAGAAGTGTCCCCAGTGTGGAAGTATGATCGAATTTTTTAAGACTGATATTCGATTACGCTGTCGAGATTGTAAAACGAGGGTCGCCAACCCGCGCTTTAATATGGGATGCGCCCAGTGGTGTGCTTATGCCGAACAGTGTTTGGGTCCCGGTGCAAAGGGTCTGAAATCAAAATCGCTGCGGTTAGTTTTAGAAGATGCACTTGACAGGTTTGGCAAGGATATGCCGGATAAAGTTCGAAAAGTAAAAGAAGTTATTGAAAAAGCCGAAGAAAAATGTCAAAAAGAACAGATTGATATGCTCCCGGTAATTGCTTCGGTCGTAACTGTTTTTCTTAAAAATAATGATCTGATCGCCGAAATTGATGACTTCCTGTCTGATCTGAACCGTGAACAGGCTCTTCCGCAAAAAGCAGTAAATGAAATTAAGGCGATAACAGAAACAATTTTAGGCAATGAAGACTCAGGCGAAGATTACGGTATGACTAAAATAGTTGTGGAATTAATCAGCGAAATCTAAACGGAGCATCTGAAGCTATTTTTAAGTATGGAGGTTAAATAGATGAATAAAGTCGTTCGAAAGATTATCTCAATTGATGAAAGCAAATGCGATGGCTGTGGACTCTGTATCCCTTCCTGTGAGGAGGGAGCGCTACAGATTGTTGACGGCAAAGCGCGGTTGGTTAAAGAAGTCTATTGTGACGGACTGGGTAATTGCCTGGGGGAATGTCCCCGGGGGGCAATTGAAATGATTGAAAGAGAAGCAGAGCCATTTAATGAAAAAGCAGTTGAAGAGCATCTTAAAATGCTGGAAAAAGAGGACATACTAGTTGAGGAAAGTGCGGAAGAGTGCGGAGTATGCTGCGGTGGCAGTCTGGTGCGTGATATTAAAATTGCGGAGAAAAAAACAACCGCTGCTGGAAGCGCCCGCCAATCGGATTATGAGCCTGAAGCAGAATTAAGTCACTGGCCTGTTCAACTGCATCTTGTTTCATCGCAGTCCCGTTTTCTGCAGGAAGCAGATCTCCTTATTGCAGCTGATTGTGTGCCTTTTGCTTATGCTGATTTTCATCGTAGTTTTCTTGCGGAACGCTCGCTGATAATTGGATGCCCCAAGCTGGATGATATTGAGATTTACCATCACAAGCTGGTAGAGATATTTAAGATAAATAAGTTAAAAAGTATTACACTTGTCCATATGGAAGTTGGCTGCTGCTTCGGTTTGTCAAGTTTAGTTCGTACTGCCCTGGAAGAATCGGGAGCAGAGACACCGCTTCAAGAGATTGTAGTCGGGGTTGATGGCAGTATAAAAAAATAGTAGGCCTGAGGAAACAGCGGGATCAGCAATCTTCTGCCGCAGCCTTTGCAAGATCACTGACATTAACTTCTTCAAAAACTGATAACATGTTTTGCTGCGCCTTTGCCCAGATACCACGTAATGAGCATTCCGTTTTATGCTGGCAGGGAGTGTCGCTGAAAAGACAGCGGGTTATATTAATCGGTCCGTCGATTAATTCAATCACGTCTCTCAGGTTTATTGTTTCCGGTTTAATGTTAAGCTTGATTCCGCCGGCAGGGCCCCTGGTACCGGTAGTCCAACCGGCCTTGTTTAAGATGGAAAGAAGCTGAACAACAAGATTTACCGGAATAGAACGCTTACCGGCAATTTCTTTACTGGTGATAATAGTTCCTGCGGGATGTGAGGCCAGTTCGGTTAGAATGATGATGGCATACTCAGCTTTTTTAGTTATCATATCTTAAACCTCATATAAATATAACTAAGTTAGTTATATTATATTTCAGGAAGATTAAGCAGTCAATACAGCTTGTGCAGCAATCAGGATTTTATCCCTGATCTATGATTTCAGACTAATTTGTATTATAATTATATTCAGAGACAATACGATACTATTAGAAAGTCGATGATCAATAATGAAAACTCTAAATTTAAGATTACTAATAACTACATTGCTTATAGTGACAGTGCTAACAACATTTTTTATACCGCAGGCTGAGACTGCCGACAGGCCCGTATACGTAATAGAGTTGGAAGGCGCCATTACCGCCGGCCAGAGCAACTATCTGCAGCGTCAGGTTCAATTGGCTATAGATACAGATGCCCAGCTTTTTGTCATGGTTATGAACACGCCTGGAGGCTTAGTCGATGCAACCCTGGAGATTAATGAGCTATTTCTTAATGCCAGGATTCCAATTGCGGTACTGGTTGCGCCATCAGGGGCAATTGCCGGTTCAGCAGGTGCTTTTATAATTATATCTTCTGATATAGCTGCCATGGCTCCGGGGACAACAGTCGGCGCGGCACAACCGATAGCTATCACCCCTGAGGGGACTTCTGCAGCCGATGAAAAAACCACCATTTTCTATTCTACACACCTGCGCAGTATGGCTCGTGAAAAAGGGCGACCTGAAGATATCGCCGAGCGATTTGTAACAGAAAATCTGACCCTGGACGCCAGGGAAGCTCTTGAGGTAGGAATAATTGAATACCTTGTAGGTGATGTTCCCGAGCTGCTAAATGAACTTGACGGTACTGTCATCGAAAAACAGGGGCAGAGATACAGCTTAAATACCGCAGGTGCTTCTATAATCACAGATGAAATGAATCTCAGGGAACGATTGCAGAATTGGCTTAGTGATCCGCAAATATCTTTCCTGGTTCTAATGGCCGGAATTCTAGGTATTTACTTTGGTTTAAGTGCACCGGGCACCATAGTTCCCGAAGTAACCGGAGCAATATTGGTGGTCCTCGGCATTTACGGAATCGGACTTTTTGACACCAATACAACCGGTATAGTCCTGCTGCTCTTAGGTGTAGGTTTGATCGCAGCAGAGATATTTACTTCCGGTTTCGGAATACTTGGCATTGGCGGAGCTGCTTCACTTGTTGCCGGTGCGGTTTTACTACCCACTGAGCCGCTTATGGCCAGGGATTGGTACACTACTTTTCTGGTTACCGTTGTAGGAACGGTTTTAGGATTGGTTATTATTATAATCTTTGTCGCCCAGCGGATCATCCACAGCAGGCGCCAGTGGACAGGCGGAAGCGAATATTTCAATGCGCCTGAAACCGGAATTACTGTTAACGAATTAAATCCCGAAGGGATGATTAAATCCAGGGGTGAGCTCTGGAAAGCGCGCAGCGAAGATGGAAATACTATTCCCATTGGAACCGAAGTTGAAATCGTTCGTGCTGAAACCCTTAAACTGTGGGTCCGTCCTCTGCAAATTGATAAGGATACCGATTCGGCGACTGAATAGATTTAATGATTAAGGTCTGCTTAACTGAAAATTTATTATTCAGAGGAGGTATTTTATATGTTGGATTTATTGTTAAGTGGCGGTTTGTATATTCCCTTGGTAGTAGTTATATTCATATTCCTGACATCGGCTATTAAAATTGTCCCGGAATTCCAGAGACTGGTAGTATTTCGCCTGGGACGGCTGATTGGTGAAAAGGGCCCGGGGTTGGTATTTGTCATCCCTATAGTAGACCGTTTATTCAGGATTTCGCTGCGAATCATAACCCTTGACGTTCCCAGTCAGGAGGTTATTACCCGCGATAATGTTACAACCAGTGTTAACGCCGTTGTTTATTACAAGGTCATTGATCCAAATCGAGCTATTAACAATGTTGAACAATACACCATGGCTACGGCACAGTTTGCTCAGACAACCCTGCGCAGTGTAGCCGGCCAGGCAGAGCTTGACGAATTGCTCTCGGAGAGAGATAAATTAAACCTGCAGATACAGAGCATTTTGGATGAAGCAACTGATCCCTGGGGGATCAAGGTAACTGCGGTTGAAATTAAAGACGTAGTTATTCCTGAAGCTATGCAGAAAGCTATCTCCAGGCAGGCTACTGCTGAAAGAGAACGAAGAGCTGTCATCGTTCAGGCTGAAGGTGAAAAGCAGGCAGCCGGAAGGATCGCCGATGCGGCAAAAACTTTAAGCAGCCAGGAAGGGAGCTTCTTTGTCCGCCTTTTGAGGACATTACCCGAAATTGCCAGCCAGCAGGGTAACTTAATTGCATTCCCGCTGCCGGTTGAGCTGAGGCAGCTGCTGCCTGATCCAACTGAAATGGCCAGAAAACGGAAATTGGAAGAAGAAGAAGAAAAAGAAGATAAATAATAAAATATAAAATGCTATTGATCACATGCCTTGGAGTGTATATAATACATAAGGTGATTTATTAAAAGCGAGCGTGGCGGAATGGCAGACGCGCTAGGTTCAGGACCTAGTGGGCTTAACGCCCGTGGAGGTTCAAGTCCTCTCGCTCGCACCAGAATTGAAATAGTGCCCGGCAAACGAAATCTGTGCCGGGCACTATTATATCTTGACAGTTTGCCGGATTAAATCTATTTCATACCTTTACTGTTATATTTGATTATCTTTATTTCTTAGAATAAACTATTATCAGCAGTAATAAGAGGAGGGATGAGCATGATGGAAGAAGTTCGGTTTGATCAAAAAGTTGCCATAGTTACCGGGGCAGGCGGCGGTTTGGGTAAAGCATACGCAATGTTATTGGCTAAACGGGGAGCTAAAGTAGTTGCAAATGATCTTGGCGGTACATTTGATGGCAGCGGTTTTGATTCTACCGCAGCTCAAAAAGTCGTAGATGAGATAAAAGCGGCCGGCGGTGAAGCGATAGCAAATCATGACAGCGTTGCTGAATGGGAGAGTGCCCGGCAAATTGTAAATACGGCGCTTGATTATTACGGCAGGCTTGATATACTGATCAACAATGCCGGAATTTTACGTGACAAGAGCTTGCTCAAAATGGAGATAGAAGATTACAGGAAAATTATGTCTGTTCATATGGATGGAACTTTTTTTTGTACCAAGGCTGCCTTTGCTCCAATGAAGGATCAAGCCTACGGCAGGGTAGTTTCGACTGCATCGTCAGCCGGTTTATACGGCAATTTCGGTCAAACAAATTACGGAGCGGCTAAGATGGGAATTGCCGGCTTAATGAATTCTGTCGCCCAGGAGGGTGAGCGCTATAATATTAAGGCCAATACTATAATTCCAACAGCGGGAACCAGAATGACATTTACGGTTATGCCCGAAGAGATTATCAGCAGATTGAAACCTGAATATGTCGCCCCCATGGTTGCCTGGCTTTGTTCTGATATATGTGGAGTAAGTGGTAAAATGTTTAGCGCCGGAGGAGGTTATTTCAGCCGCGCAGCTATTGTAGAAGGTGATGGTGTGGTACTCGATGTCAAAAAAGAGATAACCATTGAAACGATTGCTGAAAATATTGGCCGGATAATGAATCTTGAAGGAGCTTCCGAACATGGTTCGGCAGTTGAGCATACCGGAACTATTCTGTCAAAGGTTGAACTTGGTCAGGTCTAATTATATTTAATGTGAAAGGAGTGAGCATTTGTTGGTTGGAATTACTTCATATGGTGGTTACATACCGAGGTTCAGAATAAATCGAATGACGATTTTTAGTTCAATGGGTTGGTTAAACCCGGCTACTATTATGAATGCCGCAGGCGAAAAAGCTGTGGCCAATTACGACGAAGATTCTGTGACTATGGCCGTGGCTGCGGGTTTAAAATGTATGAAAGGGCTTAATTCCCGTGATGTTGGTGCACTATATTTTGCTTCAACAACCGCACCCTTTAAAGAGAGGCTAAACGGTAATCTAGTCGCCGGCGCGCTCGGTATTGATGAAGGTATCCGGGTTGCTGATTTTTCCGGCTCTGTTAAATCGGGAACAACAGCACTCTTATCTTCACTGGAATATGTTATCTCCGGAAATGGTGAAATGGCTATTACCTGCGCAGCTGATTGCCGGATGGGCAGGGCCGGATCGGTTCAGGAAATGGTCTTTGGTGATGGTGGGGCAGCTATAAGTGTTGGCAGCAAGGATATTATTGCCGCATATAAAGGATCATTTTCATTTTCATGCGATTTTGTTGACCACCTGCGCGGCTCAAACTCCAAATATGATCGCCAGTGGGAAGAGCGCTGGATCCGTGATTTAGGGTATGAACGTTTTATCCCCCAGGCCATCGAAGGCATTTGTAATAAATATGAGCTGAAAATAGCCGATTTTAATAAAATAATCTTTCCGTGTTATTACGGTGGTGCACGAAAGAGTATCAACCGGAAACTGAGCCTTGAGCCGGGTCAGGTTCAGAATGATCTGATGATGGAAGCCGGCGATACGGGATCGGCGCATCCTTTGCTGATGTTGTCTGCAGCTTTGGAAGAAGCGGCAGCAGGAGACAGGCTGCTTCTGATTGGTTATGGAAACGGCTGTGATGCCCTTTACTTTGAAGTAACTGAAAACATTAACAACTATCAAATGCGTAAACGTGTCTCAGATTCGATAAATAAACAAACAGAACTTGACAGTTACATCAAGTACCTGACATGGAGAGAAATGCTGCCTGTAGAAGCTGGTATGCGTGGAGAAGAAGAAAGGCTGACACGCTGGTCGATGGTCTGGCGTAGCAGGAAGGCTATTCTTAGCCTGCAGGGAACCCGCTGCCTTGAATGTGGCAAACAGCAATTTCCACCCCAGCGGGTATGTGTCAATCCGGACTGCGGCGCAATTGACCGCAATGAACCGGTAATGCTGGCCGGTAAAGGGGGTAAGGTTGTCAGTTTCACTTCCGACATGCTGGCTGCCACAAAAAACCCTCCGGCAATTTACGGCAATATTGATTTTACCGACGGCGGGCGTACCATGATGGACTTCACTGATTGCAGTCTTGATGATTTACAGGTAGGGAAAGAGGTCACTTTCAGTTTCCGGATTAAATATATAGACACCAAACGGGATACCACTTTTTATTTTTGGAAAGCGGTGCCGGCAGAGGAGGAGTCTCAAAATGGCTGATGGCATTAAAGACAAGGTGGCAATTCTTGGAATGGGCTGTACCTCATTTGGTGAACGCTGGGAGGATGATTCCAGCGATCTGCTGGTCGAAGCTTTTCTGGAATGCATAAAGGATGCCGGGATCGATAAAAAAGAGATCCAGGCGGCCTGGCTTGGCAATCATTTTGATGAAGTGAATATTGGTAAAGGCGGTTGTTACCTTGCCAATACTTTGCACCTGCCGTATATACCGGTTACCCGGGTAGAAAATTTTTGTGCTTCAGGTACAGAAGCTTTCAGAGGCGCCTGCTATGCTGTAGCTTCGGGAGCATATGATATCGTTCTTGCTGCCGGTGTGGAAAAATTAAAAGATGTGGGCTATGGAGGACTGCCGGATTCTCCTTTTTTTGGCCAGCTTGCCAGGCTTCTAAGCCCCAACGCCACTGCGCCGGGGATGTTTGCCCAACTGGCAACTTCATATTCGGCAAGCTATAACGTTCCGATGGAAAAGGTTAAGCAGGCGCTTACCCATATTTCCTGGAAGAGCCATCAGAACGGGGCAAGGAATCCCAGGGCACACCTGCGAAAAGAAATCAGTGCGATGCAAATTGCCGACTCTCCCTTGGTTGCTTATCCACTCGGATTATTTGATTGCTGCGGTGTGAGTGACGGTGCGGCTATGGCTATTGTCACAACGCCCGAAATCGCCGGAAAGCTGAAACCCGGGCAGGATCTTATTAAAGTTAAAGCGCTTCAGATTTCTGTAAGCTCGGGAGAAGAATTGCTGTTGAATCACTGGGACGGCAGCGGACTGATAACAACCCGACGGGCCGCCCGGAATGCGTATATCGAAGCCGGGATTACAGATCCACGCAGTGAGATCGGCATGCTTGAGGTCCATGACTGTTTTTCGATTTCAGAACTGATAACTGTGGAAGATTTACAAATATCAGCACCGGGTAAAGCTCCCGATGATGTCATTGGTGGTTTTTATGATCTTGACGGCCAGGTACCCTGTCAACCCGATGGTGGTTTAAAATGTTTCGGCCACCCGATCGGTGCTTCGGGATTGCGCATGATCTATGAAATATACAGTCAACTATTAAGAAGATGGCCTGATGAACGGCTCGTTAAAGACCCTAAACTGGGTTTGACTCATAACCTTGGCGGGGTTCCGCCGCAAAATGTGAGCAGCGTATCTATTTTCGGATTATAGTATGTCCTGACTTGTAACCGTTTCGCTTATGCAGCAACAGTTTCATTTTACCGGAAACAGAAGGGAATAAAAAACAACACGCGAATAAATATAAATATAAGTTAAAGCAATATTTGCGATAAAATGATATTTTTATCCGGGAGGTAGCTGATTTGGATAGCCTTAACCGATATTCAAAGGAGCGAAAGGTCACTTATAAACCGAGCGGCACCGGTAAGATATTTACTGATCCTGATGCTGACCGGGCCAGGGTATTTTTTCGCGACGAAAAGCCGCGTAAATTGATAGAAAAATTAACCACCGTTGACCGGGCCGTAAAAGATTTAATTAAAGATGGCGATTATATAGGCGTAGGCGGTTTTGGGGCAAACAGGATACCGACCGCCGTGTTACATGAAATAGTTCGTCAAAAGAAGAGAGAACTGGGTCTCGCAGGCCACACGGCAA
Organism: Bacillota bacterium; assembly: GCA_051748565.1. Lineage (GTDB taxonomy): Bacteria > Bacillota > Dethiobacteria > DTU022 > DTU022 > SKPH01. The sequence goes on from JBNJHN010000037.1 coordinate 17,184, forward strand.
CCCATGATTTTCAGATTCTCGTAGGCGGCAATTGCATTAATCGCTGTGATATAGCCTATATTGTCGGTCTGGAAGCGCGCGGTCTTTCAAAAGTGGCCAGAAATGCAGTTGAAAGCGGAACGATGGAACTTACTGAATGGACGAATGCCGCCTTAACCTGGCGTTATAAAGCAGCAGCAATGGGGATTTCGTTTATGCCTGTTCGCTGTATGTTGGGCACAGATACCGCGAAATACAGCGCTGCGGTGGAACTGGAGTGTCCTTTTACAGGTTCAAAATACCTTGCTGTTCCTGCCCTGTACCCTGATGTTGGAATTATTCATGTTCACCGGGCTGATGTTTACGGCAACTGCCAGATCGACGGAATCATGGTTGCAGACCATGATTTGGCAAGGGCAGCCCGGCGTTTAATTATCACTACGGAACGATTGGTTCCCAATGAATATATTCGCAGAGATCCTGCTAAAACAGTTATCCCCTATTACCTGGTTGATGCAGTGATTGAAGTCCCCTACGGTTCTTATCCAGGGAATATGGCTTATGAGTATTTTAGCGATGAAGAACATCTGCGCGAATGGCTAAAGTCCGAAAGTGACCCGGAAACTCATGCAGCTTTTTTAGAAAAACATATCTACGGGGTTCCGGATTTTTACGGCTACCTGGAAACTATCGGTGGTTTGAGAAAACTTCAGGAATTGCGAATTCAGGAGAATCTTATCGAGAAATAGATCTGAGTATTATAATATAATGGAGGTTGTGACATTGGAATATAATGATATGGAACTGATGATTTGTCTCGCCTCACGTTACCTGGAAGATAACAGTATTGTTGTGGTCGGAACAGGCGCCCCCTGTGCTGCGGCAATGCTTGCTCAAAAAATGTACTCCCCACAATTGATGATTATGTTTGAAGCCGGTGGAATCGGACCACTGCTGCCTTCCATGCCTATTTCTGTCGGGGATTCCCGTACTTTCTACAGGGCTCTGGTGGCAAGCAGCATGCCGGAGGTGATGGAAACCTGTCAGAGGGGCATGGTTGACTACACTTTCCTTGGTGGCGCCCAGATAGACCAGTACGGCAATATTAATTCAACAATGGTAGGAAAGGATTACCAGAAACCTAAAGTCCGTTTTCCGGGCAGCGGAGGGGCGAATGATCTTGCTTCCTTTTGCTGGAAAACGATGATGATAACACCGCAGGATCCAAGGCGGTTTACCGAGAAGATTGATTTTATAACTTCTCCCGGTTATTTGACAGGGCCGGGCGCCCGTGAAGCGGCAGGCTTACCCCCCGGAAGCGGCCCCTATAAGGTTATAACCAATTTATGTGTGATCGGTTTTGATCAAGAAACCAAACGGATG
>JBNJHN010000038.1:0-18366 GCA_051748565.1 Bacillota bacterium
CTGATCACCCCGATCGCCATCGAAGAAGGGGTCCGCTTCGCAATCCGCGAAGGTGGCCGTACCGTCGGAGCAGGCGTGGTCACCGCTATTAACGAGTAAATTAGGTTTTATTAGCGATGAAGTAAAAGGTTGCCGGTAAATGAACTGGGGAATTTTTATGGAGCAGCTCTGATTTAATCAGGCGATAAGGAGGATTTGTCCATGGCTAACCAAAAAATCAGGATCAGATTAAGAGCTTTTGATCATCAATTGCTCGACCAGTCTGCCGGTAAAATTGTTGAGACGGCGCGCCGTACAGGGGCTGATGTTTCAGGACCGGTACCTTTGCCGACAGATAGAAGCCTGTACACTGTTATTCGTGCGCCGCACAAGTACAAAGATTCCCGGGAGCAGTTTGAAATGCGAACTCATAAGCGCCTGATCGATATCCTTGAACCTACACCGAAGACTATTGATGCTCTAATGAGACTTGACTTGCCTGCCGGTGTGGACATTGAAATTAAGCTCTAGCTGATTGGCGGGAGGTGCCATTTTACTATGACTAAAGCAATTCTGGCGCGTAAGATAGGAATGACCCAGGTTTATGACGAACAAGGCCGGGTGGTTCCGGTAACAGTCCTGGAAGCCGGCCCATGCCGCGTTGTTCAGGTTAAGAGCATGAATATCGATGGTTATAACAGTATCCAGCTTGGTTTCATAGACAAAAAAGAACAACGCGTTAGCAATCCTTTAAAAGGCCATTTTAAGCAGGCCAAAATCAATCCGCTGCGTTACCTGCGCGAATTCAGGGTAGATGATTCAAGCGGATATAAACCCGGTCAGGAAATTAAAGCCGATACTTTTTCTACCGGAGATTATGTTGATGTCAGCGCAACCGCCAGAGGCAAGGGTTTTGCCGGTTCGATCAAAAAAATGGGTTTCAGCAGGGGTCCTAAAACCCATGGTTCCCATTATTATCGAGGCCCCGGTTCATTGGGCTCCGTCGACGCAGCAAGAGTCTTCAAAGGGCGCAGACTCCCGGGCCGTATGGGCGGCTGGCGGCGTACAGTCCAGAGCCTCTATGTCGTTAATACCGATGCAGAGAAAAACCTTTTACTGGTTAGAGGTTCTGTACCCGGGCCCAGGGGCGGCCTGGTTGAAATCAAAGAGTCGGTGAAAAGATAGTAAACGGATAGCCCAAAGAAAGGAGATGCCCTGAACATGCCTAAAATATCGCTTTACAATAGAGATGGTGAGCAGGTTGACGAGATCGAGGTCCAGGCGAGCCTTTTTGGGGTGCCGTTAAATAGAGGAGCTCTCCACCAGACAGCTGTCTCACAAGCGGCCAAGCGCCGCCAGGGTACGGCTTCAAGCAAAGATCGCAGTGAAGTAAAGGGAGGCGGCAGCAAGCCGTGGCCGCAAAAAGGAACAGGTCGTTCCCGCCATGGCAGCACGCGTTCCCCGATCTGGGTTGGTGGAGGAGCAGTATTCGGCCCGCATCCTCGTGATTTTAGTACCAGGTTGCCTAAGAAGATGCGTCGGGCTGCTTTGAAATCCGCTTTGAGCGACAAAGTTAACGAAGGAAAGCTTATAGTAGTTGATGATTTCGCCATTGATACCCCACAGACCAAAAAAGTTGCTGCACTGCTTGAAAATTTGAAGGTAAACGGAGGAGCCCTGATTGTCAGTGAACAGCCAGATCTGAATATTATCAAAGGGGCGCGTAACCTCCCGAGAGTAAAAACAACCCTGGCCCGGCAGTTGAATGTACTGGATATTCTTACTTATAATTATCTTGTCATGAGCAAAGCAGCACTACAGCAGGTTGAGGAGGTGTTCGGCGGATGAGGGATGCAAGAGAAATTATTGTCCGTCCTCTGATCAGTGAAAAATCTTCTGATCTCATGGAAGAGAATAAATATACCTTTGTGGTTTCTGGCAAAGCGAATAAAATTGAAATTAAAAGAGCTCTTGAAGAAATCTTTGAAGTTAAGGTTAAATCGGTAAACACTGCCAACTTCAAAGGTAAGACAAAGCGCCTGGGGCGTTTTCCTGAAGGGAAACAGGCAAGTTGGAAAAAGGCAATTATAACATTGGCCGAAGGCAGCAAACCGATCGAGCTGTTCGAAAGCCGCTAGTAGAAGGAGGGACTATCAAATGGCCGTAAAACGTTTTAAACCCACTTCACCGGGGCGGCGGTTTGCAACCGTATCGACTTTTGAAGAAATTACCAAGCAGGAGCCGGAAAAATCTCTCCTGGCCCCATTAACAAAAAAAGCCGGTCGTAACTCTTATGGTCGAATCACTGTCCGGCATCGGGGCGGCGGTCACAAACGCAGCTACAGGATTATTGATTTTAAAAGGATTAAAGACGATATTCCGGCTAAGGTTGCCGGCATCGAGTACGATCCGAACCGGTCGGCAAATATTGCCCTGCTGCATTATGCAGATGGTGAAAAGAGCTATATCCTGGCTCCCCTGGGAATCAGGGTCGGACAGACTGTAATTTCCGGAACAAAAGTAGAAGTTAGGCCGGGTAATTCTATGCCCCTCCGTTCTGTTCCGGTGGGGACTTTTATCCATAATATCGAAATGAAACCCGGGCACGGCGGACAAATAGCCCGCTCAGCAGGAACAGCAGCCCAGCTGGCTGCCAAGGAAGGAGATATCGGGTATGTACGCCTGCCTTCGGGCGAAGTGCGCCTGGTACCTCTGAATTGCCGGGCAACAATAGGTCAAATCGGTAATATCGAACATGAAAACCTGACCATCGGTAAAGCCGGACGAAATCGCTGGCTTGGAAAAAGACCGACAGTCCGCGGTTCGGTAATGAACCCCTGCGACCATCCGCATGGTGGTGGTGAAGGAAGAGCGCCGATTGGATTGAAGCGGCCTCTTACGCCCTGGGGCAAACCGACCCTTGGCTATAAGACCCGTAAAAAAAATAAGGATTCGGATAAACTTATTGTCCGCCGCCGCAAGAAGTAGCCGGAGAAGAAAGCTGTTCCTGGATGAACAGGATAGAAGCTCTTTTCCGACTGAAAGGGAGGTTTTCTTAAATTGTCGCGTTCACTGAAAAAAGGTCCCTTTATCGAGGCCAGCCTGATGAATAAAATTGAGCAGATGAACGAAAAGGGAGATAAAAAGGTTATTAAGACCTGGTCCCGTCGTTCAACCATATTCCCCGATATGGTCGGGCACACTATAGCCGTACACGACGGCCGCCGGCATGTACCGATTTTTATCAGTGAAGATATGGTCGGGCACAAGCTGGGTGAATTTGCCCCAACTCGCACCTTCAGAGGGCACGGGCACCATACCGAACGCTCTATTACTTTAAAGTAGAGCAGAGGAGGCAGAATTAACTTATGGAAGCAAAAGCACAGGCACGCTACGTGCGCGTCGCGCCGCGCAAAGCTAGGGCTGTCGTCGACCTGATTCGCAATAAAGATCTCGATGACGCTTTAAGCATACTTCGTTATACACCGCGTCGAGCTGCTGAAGTAGTGGCCAAGGTGGTTAAGTCCGCAGCAGCCAATGCCGAGAACAACCTGGAACTTAAACGTGGAAGTCTCTACGTAGATCAGGTTTTTGTGGACGAAGGGCCAACTATGAAACGGGTTCAACCGCGGGCCAGAGGAAGGCGGTTTTTGATATTGAAGAGGACCAGCCATATAACGGTAGTAGTTAAAGAAAGAAAGGGGGTTTAGTTATGGGACAAAAAGTTAGCCCCATCGGTTTCAGGATTGGAATAATACGTGACTGGGATGCTCGCTGGTTCGCCGGCAAGAATTATAGAGAACTGCTTCATGAAGATTTAGATATTAGGAATTTCATTCAAAAAAAATTGGATGGCGCTTCTGTGTCACGGATAGAGATTGAACGGGCAGCGAACAACCTGCGGATTAATATTCATACCGCAAAGCCGGGTATGGTCATAGGCCGCGGGGGGACAGGCGTTGAAGAACTGCGTAAGCATCTGGAGAATATGACTGAAAAGAAAGTGCACTTAAATATTATTGAAATAAAAAAACCTGAGCTGGATGCATTTCTGGTTGCTGAAAGTGTAGCTTCACAGCTTGAGCGGCGAATCGCATTCAGAAGAGCTATGAAGCAGGCTGTATTCCGGACCATGCGCAATGGAGCTAAAGGTGTGAAAATAGCCTGCAGCGGCAGGCTGGGTGGTTCCGAAATGGCTCGTGATGAAAGTTATCATGAGGGTACGGTGCCTTTGCAAACACTTCGTGCCGATATTGATTACGGCTTTACTGAAGCACGAACCACCTATGGGCGGATCGGTGTGAAAGTTTGGATCTATAAAGGAGAAATTTTACCCTCAAAGCCGGGTAAGGAGAAACCTGCGGAGGAGGTAGACGCAAATGTTAATGCCTAAGCGGGTTAAATTTCGCCGTCAGCATCGCGGCCGGATGAAAGGCCGCTCTAAGGGCGGCACAGTAGTTCAGTTTGGTGAATTTGGCCTTCAGGCTCTTGAACCTTCCTGGATTACCAGCCAGCAGATTGAATCGGCTCGAATTGCTATGACCAGATCTATTAAAAGGGGAGGCAAAGTTTGGATTCGCATTTTCCCCGATAAACCGGTAACCGAAAAACCTGCTGAAACCCGAATGGGTAAAGGCAAGGGGTCGCCGGAATTCTGGGTGGCAGTAGTTAAACCGGGCAGGATAATGTTCGAACTGGCCGGAGTTAATGAAGCAGTAGCAAAAGAAGCTATTCGTCTGGCAGCCAATAAATTACCGATTAAGACCAAGTTTGTGAAAAGAACTGAAGCGGGTGGTGTTTCCGAATGAAAGTAGCAGAAGTACGTGAATTAAATGAGCAGGAACTGGAAGAAAAAGTTAAAGAATTGAAAGAAGAACTATTTAACCTTCGCTTTCAGGAAGCTACTGGTCAATTGGAAAATGTTATGCGCATTAAAGAGGTCCGCCGCAGTATTGCCCGGGTTAAAACCGTACTCAGGGAACGGGCACTTAGCTGAGTTTGAAGAGGAAGGGAGGCTTATCGTTTGGAAACCGGAAAACGTAAAGTAAGAAGCGGCCGGGTGGTCAGCGACAAAATGGATAAAACAAGGGTGATAGTGGTTGAAAGAACAACCAGGCATCCGCTCTACGGTAAGATCATACGCCGTTCTAAAAAGTACAAAGTTCACGATGAAGCTAATGAATCCCGAGTAGGCGATATCATTAAGATCATGGAGACCAGGCCTATTAGCAAGGATAAAAGGTGGAGCCTGGTTGAAATTGTGCAAAAATCGAAGCTGTAAATTCTCTTTCCGAATAGCCTGTCGGATAGGGAATGAAAGGAGAGGCAACGATGATTCAAAGCGAAACAATCTTAAATGTAGCCGACAACTCGGGAGCGAAAAAGGTCCTGTGTATCAGGGTCCTGGGGGGATCGAAGCGCAAATCAGGCCGAATTGGTGATATTATTGTTGCTTCGGTCAAAGAAGCCACCCCGGGTGGAGTGGTGAAGAAAGGTGAAGTGGTAAGGGCCGTTATTGTTCGCACTAGAAGCCGGTTAAACCGCAAGGATGGCTCGCATATCCACTTCGATGAAAATGCTGCAGTTATAATAAATGAACTCAATAATCCAAGAGGTACCCGTATTTTTGGGCCCGTTGCCCGTGAGCTTAGGGAGAAAGATTTCATGAAAATTGTTTCCCTGGCGCCAGAAGTGATTTAGATGTTCAGTATGGAGGTGGCGAAAAACCGGTGGAAATGAAAAAGATGTCTGTTCGTCGGGGGGATAAGGTACTGGTTCTTTCCGGCAAAGATAAAGGGAAAAAAGGAAAAGTGATTGCCACTTTTCCCCGCCTTGGCAAGTTGAAGGTGGAAGGTGTGAATATTATTAAAAAACATGCCAAGCCAACCCGGAAAGTTCCACAGGGTGGAATCCGGGAGATGGAAGCAGCATTTCCGGCATCGAAGGTTATGGTTGTCTGCCCGGCTTGTGGTAAACCAAGCCGTGTTAATAAAAAAATACTTCCTGATGGCCGCAGGGTTCGCAAATGTCAGAAGTGCGAAGAATCGCTGGATAAGTAAGGAGGGTTAAAGAACTAATATGTCAAGGATGAAACTGAAATATCTTGAAGAAGTAAGGCCCGCCCTGGTGAAGCAATTCTCATATAAGAATGTACTGCAGTCGCCGAAAATAGAAAAAGTAGTTATAAACATGGGGCTGGGTGAAGGTAAAGAAAACCCGAAAATACTGGATGCAGCGGTTAATGATCTATCGATTATAACCGGTCAGAAGCCGATTATTACCAATGCGCGTCGTTCAGTGGCCAGCTTCAAGGTTCGTGAAGGTATGCCTATTGGTGCCAAGCTGACCCTGCGTGGGATTCGCATGTATGACTTTTTGGACAAGCTTTTTAACATTGCACTGCCGAGGGTCAGGGATTTCAGGGGTATCTCACCGCATTCATTTGACGGGCGGGGTAACTTTACTATTGGTGTTAAGGAACAGTTGATTTTTCCCGAGATTGAGTACAGTAATGTGGAAAAAGTTCTCGGTATGGATATTACTATAGTCACAACTGCCGAGACTGATGAAGAAGCACGCGAACTTCTTACTTTAATGGGTATGCCTTTCCGGGCAGCATAAAACAAGAAGCATTCGCGGAAGTTTAAGGAGGAAAAGGATGGCCAAGAAATCGTTAATTGCCAAGGCCAAGAGAGAGCCCAAGTTTACAGTCCGCGGCTATAACCGCTGTCACATCTGTGGTCGGCCGAGAGCTTACCTGCGCAAATTCGGCCTGTGCCGCCTTTGCTTTCGTCATCTGGCCAACGAGGGAAAAATTCCGGGGATTAAAAAAGCCAGCTGGTAGATGATGAAAGAATGAGAGGAGGTTGTTATTGCCAATGATGACAGATCCGATTGCCGATATGCTTACACGTGTGCGAAACGCAAATAATGTGCGGCATAAATCAGTGGAAATTCCTGCTTCAAATGTAAAACGTTCGATTGCTGCTATTATGAAGCAGGAGGGTTTTATTAAGGATTTTGAGTATATCAAAGATACCAAGCAGGGCATCTTACGAGTTCATCTGAAGTACGGGCCCAACCAGGAAAGGATTATCAGCGGTCTGAAAAGGATCAGCAAGCCTGGTTTGCGGGTTTATGTAAAGAAAGATGAACTGCCCAAAGTTCTGGGAGGGCTTGGTATAGCAGTTATTTCTACCTCTCAGGGTTTAATGAGCGATCGCCAGGCCCGGGAAACCGGCAGTGGCGGAGAAGTATTGTGCTATATCTGGTAGCATAGTGAGGAGGTTTACCGATGTCTCGAACCGGTAAAAAACCTGTCGCTGTACCTGATAAAGTCGAGGTACAGTTAGATGGAAGGCATATTGCTGTAAAAGGTCCGAAAGGAGAGCTCTCTCAGGAGCTTCCCAGGGATATGATAATTGAGCAGGAACAGGGCTGGATCTATGTTAAGCGGCCTTCTGACAACCCGAAACACAGGGCTTTACACGGCCTGACCCGAACCCTTATTGATAATATGGTTAAGGGTGTAACGGAAGGTTACAGCCGCAACCTTGAACTGGTCGGTGTTGGTTATAAAGCTGCCTTGCAGGGCAAGAAGCTTGTTCTAAATGTGGGATTGTCACATCCTGTAGAGTTTGTTCCCGGCGATAACATGGAAATCGAGGTGCCCTCTCCCACGAAGATTGTGATAAAGGGTATCGATAAACAGGCAGTTGGCAACCTGGCTGCAGTTATTCGCAGGACCAATCCGCCCGAACCTTACAAAGGCAAGGGGATTCGATATGAAAATGAAATTGTCCGCCAGAAAGTTGGCAAAGCGGGCAAATAGTTGCCTGGAGGTGTGCAATAGTGCTTAAAGGAAAGTCGCGTTTGATCGGCCGGAAGCGGCGGCACCGTAGAGTTAGGAAAAAAATTACCGGCACAACGAAACGTCCACGGTTGAATGTGTTTCGCAGCAACAATTATATTTATGCCCAGGTGATCGATGACCAATCTGGAAGAACTCTGGTAGCTGCCTCCAGTCTTGAACCCCAGCTGCGCTCGGAGCAGCCCCGTGGAAGCAACAGGGAAGCGGCTCGGAAAGTAGGGAAATTACTGGGCCAACGCGCCTCGGACAGGGGCATCAAAGAAGTTGTATTTGACCGGGGTGGTTACCTATATCACGGCAGAGTAAAAGAACTTGCCGAAGGAGCCCGTGAAGCCGGGTTAAACTTCTAGAAAGGGGGAAATAGCAGGGGTGACAAAGATAGAACCATCACAGGAATTAATCGAAAAAGTAGTCAAGGTCAATCGTGTGGCCAAGGTGGTTAAAGGTGGACGCCGTTTCAGCTTTAGTGCCCTGGTTGTTGTCGGGGATCAAAAGGGAGTAGTTGGAACCGGAATGGGTAAAGCCGGTGAAGTACCGGAAGCAATCCGCAAAGGTATTGAAGCTGCCAAAAAGAACCTTATTCAGGTTCCCATGGTCGGAACCACTATTACTCATCCGATCATAGGTCGTTTCGGCGGAGGGAAAGTTATGCTAAAACCGGCTTCCGAAGGAACAGGTGTGATTGCCGGTGGGCCGGTCCGTGCGGTGCTTGAACTTGCCGGTGTGAGAGATGTTTTGACAAAATCACTCGGTTCGTCCAATGCTATAAATATTGTTAATGCAACCATGGAAGGGCTGAAATCGCTTAAGCGAGCTGAAGAAGTGAGCTCTTTACGCGGTATTGAGGTAGAAAAGCTGCTCAGTTAAGGAGAGTTGTCTGCTATGGCAAAAAAACTTAAGATCACCCTGGTTCGCAGTCCATTGACTCGTAAACCGACTCATCGCCGAACAGTGCGGGCATTGGGTTTGAGGAAAATCGGTCAGACAGTTATTCACGACGACAATCCAGTTATCAGGGGAATGGCCAATACAATCAATTATTTGGTTACTGTTGAAGAAAGCAAATGATTCAAGTTGTAGTACAGAGGGAGGTGTAGCTAATGCGTTTACACGAATTAAGGCCTCCTGAGGGAGCCAGGAAAGCGGCCAAACGAAAAGGCAGAGGAATAGCTTCGGGCTTGGGTAAGACAGCCGGTAGGGGCCAGAAGGGACAGAAATCTCGTTCGGGTTCAGGTGTGCGCCGCGGATTTGAAGGTGGCCAAATGCCATATTTTCAGCGTTTGCCAAAACGGGGTTTCACTAACATATTCAAGAAGAAGTGGAACATCGTTAATTTAGGTGATCTTAACTCTTTTGAAGAAGGAACAGTGGTAACACCGGACCTTTTACTGGAAGCAGGGCTGCTTAAAAATCTGCGTGATCCTTTGAAAGTACTTGCCGATGGTGAATTGGATCGTAAACTTGAGGTCCATGCCCATCATTTCAGCAAACAGGCTCAGGCTAAAATCGAAGCAGCCGGTGGAAAGGCAGAGGTGATATAAATTGCTGGAAACAGTAAGAACAGCGTGGCGGATTAAAGAACTCAGAGATCGAATTCTTTTTACCCTGGCCATGTTTGTGGTTTTCCGGGCCGGTTCAGCGATCCCTGTCCCCGGTGTGGATGCATCCCGCCTGGCTGCATTTTTCCAGGAGGATACCATTTTTGGTTTTGTCAACATCATCGGCGGCGGGAACTTGAGCAACTTTACTATTTTTGCTCTGGGCATTATGCCTTACATTAATGCTTCCATTATCATGAACCTTTTGACTATAGTCATTCCGAAGCTTAAGGAATGGAGCCAGGAAGGCCCCGAGGGTCGAAAAAAAATATCACAAATTACCCGCTATGGGACGATTGTGATTGCTCTTATCCAGGCTCTGGGTCTTTCCACTATCATAGCCGGTGAAGCAGTCCTTGATCAAACCTTGCTATCCTACACAACTATAATCATTTCACTTACTGCGGGTACTGCTTTTCTAATGTGGATGGGTGAGCTAATAACCGAAAAAGGAATCGGTAACGGTATATCCCTGATTATTTTTGCCGGTATTGTTGCCGGATTTCCTATAGCTGTTGCAATGGCAGTTGAGCAATACCGGTTCGGCCAGATTAACCTCCTGGTTATAATCCTTGTGGTGGTTATGTTACTCGGCCTGATTGTCGGTATTATCGGGCTTGACCAGGGGCAGCGAAGGATTAATGTACAGTACAGCAAGCGTGTGGTCGGCCGGAAAATGTACGGCGGGCAGGCTACGCATATACCAATGAAAGTAAACCAGGCGGGGGTTATCCCAGTTATATTTGCTTCGGTGATTTTGAGTTTTCCACAGACACTGGTCAGTTTTATTCAACACCCTGTTGCGCAAAGAATTGCTGACAGTTTGGGCTGGGGCAGTAACCTGAACCTGGTATTATATATGACTTTAATCATCCTATTTACCTACTTTTATACAGCGGTCCAATTTGACCCCTTCCAGGTGGCCGGCAATATTAAGAAATATGGCGGTTTCATTCCCGGTTTACGCCCGGGCCGTCCGACAGCAGATTACCTGGCCAGGGTAACATCGCGCCTGACAACAGCGGGAGCCTTTTCTCTCGCTTTTATAGCGGTATTCCCGATCATCCTGGAGCGCTTAACAGGGATGAATATTGTATTCGGCGGCACCGGTCTGATTATTGTGGTCGGTGTGGCTCTTGAAACATTCAAGCAAATCGAAAGCCACATGCTTATGCGCAGTTATCGCGGCTTTATGAAGTAGTGAAAACAGAGTGATCAAGCTAAAATCGGTACGGGAAATAGAGTTGATGCGGGAAGCAGGCAAGATTGTTGCTGAGGTTCTGCAGGAAATGGAAAACTCGATCAAAGTTGGCATAACCACCGCTATGCTGAACAAGGTCGCAGAGAAGCTGATTCGCAGACGCGGGGCCGAACCGGCTTTCCTCGGATACAACAATTTCCCTGCATCGATATGCACTTCCGTCAATAATGAGGTGGTGCATGGTATACCCGGGTTGCGTAGACTTAAAGAGGGCGATATAATCAGCATTGACGTCGGTGTCCGCTTAAAAGGGTATCACGGAGATGCAGCTTCCACCTTTGCGGTAGGCACAGTATCGCCGCAGGCCAGAAAACTGATTGATGTCACCCGTATATCTCTGCAGAAAGCCATTGATGCGATGCAGGTCGGAAAGAGGCTTTCTGATGTTTCTCATGCCGTCCAGAACTATGTCGAAAGTAAATCTTTTTCGATAGTACGCAATTATGTTGGCCATGGAATTGGTGAAGAAATGCACGAAGAACCGCAGGTGCCGAATTTTGGTCTTCCGGGTCGTGGTCCGTCACTGCAGTCCGGCCTGGTTCTGGCCATAGAGCCGATGGTTAATGTTGGCAGCTGGGAAGTGAAAGTTCTTAAGGATCAGTGGACAGTGGTAACGGCTGATGGAAGTTTATCCGCTCACTTTGAGCATACAGTGGCACTGGGCAATAACGGGCCCGAGATACTGACCTCTTCCAACCTTACTTAAGGGGGCGAAGCTATGGTGGAATTAAAGCCGGGGCAACTGGTCCGTTCTCTGGCCGGCCGCGATAAAGACAAACACTATCTGGTGCTCAGGGAGTTTGACAGTAGGCATGTGCTCCTGGTCGACGGTCGCAGCCGTCCGATTGACCGGCCAAAAAAGAAAAATATTGCCCACCTTCAACGTTATGAGCGCAGTGCAGATTTTGACAAGCTGCCTGAGTCCGGTCAATTAACCGACAGCCAGGTAATCAACTATCTGAGAAAACTGGTACCGGTAACAGGTACTCCCATAGAGGAGGTTTAACTGGTAACATGAGCAAAAAAAAAGATGTTGTTGAAGTCGAAGGCACGGTGGTTGAGCCGCTGCCCAATGCCATGTTTCGGGTTGAGTTGAAGAACGGGCACAAAGTTCTCGCTCATGTGTCCGGCAAAATCCGGATGAACTTTATTCGAATTTTGCCGGGTGACCGGGTTCTGGTTGAATTATCGCCTTACGATTTATCTCGGGGGCGCATTACCTACCGTTATAAGTAAGGAGGTTCACGATCATGAAGGTGCGGCCCTCAGTAAAAAAAATGTGTGAGAAATGCAAGATAATCAGGCGTAAGGGCAGGGTTGTTGTTATCTGTCAAAATCCAAAGCATAAACAGAGACAGGGCTAACAGAAAACCTTTTGCCACAAGAGCTTTAGCTTTTCAGTAATTATGCTTAAGGAGGTGTAAAACGATTGGCTAGGATTGCAGGTGTAGATTTACCGCGTGACAAACGGGTAGAGGTTGCGCTTAGCTATATTTACGGTATCGGAAGAAGCCGTGCAGAAGAGATTCTTAAGCACGCCGGGGTTAGTGCTGATACAAGGGTCAAGGATTTGACTGAAGATGAACTTGGCCGTCTGCGTGAGTTTATTGATAAGAATTATAATGTCGAAGGAGATTTACGCCGTGAAGTCGCTTTAAACATTAAGCGCCTGGTTGAGATCGGTTGCTACCGCGGGATCAGGCACAGACGCGGGATGCCCGTACGGGGACAGAAGACCAAGAATAATGCTCGTACCCGTAAAGGTCCCCGTAAGACTGTCGGTGTCCGTCGTAAGAAATAATATTTGTTTAATAAGAAATAGGAACTGTATAGAAGGGAGGAACTAAAAAAAATTGGTCAAGAAAAAGGTTACCCGCACTAAAAGGCGAGAAAAGAAAAATGTTGAGCGCGGCGTTGCTCATATCAAATCGACCTTTAATAATACTTTTATCAGTATTACTGATATGGACGGGAATAGCATTTCCTGGTCCAGCGCCGGTAATGTTGGTTTCAAAGGCTCCCGAAAATCGACTCCTTTTGCAGCCCAGCTGGCTGCCGAGTCAGCAGCCAAGGTGGCTATGGAGCATGGCATGAGGCAGCTTGAAGTATATGTGAAAGGTCCGGGAGCGGGACGTGAAGCGGCCATTCGTTCACTGCAGGCTGCAGGCCTTGAGGTTAATGCGATAAAGGATGTAACTCCTATACCGCATAACGGTTGCCGCCCACCGAAGAGGCGGAGAGTTTAGTCATTATATATGTGAGGAGGTGTAACATTATCTAAATGGGACGCCATACTGGAGCAGTTTGCCGTTTATGTCGCAGAGAAAAGGATAAACTTTATCTAAAAGGCGATCGCTGTTTTTCTGATAAATGTGGTGTAGTGCGGCGTGCATACCCGCCGGGGGATCACGGCCAGGGCCGCCAAAAATTTTCAGAGTTTGGTCAACAGCTGCGTGAAAAGCAGAAAGCACGCCGTATTTATGGAGTTATGGAAAGACAGTTTCGCCGTTATTTTAAAGAAGCCGACCGCCGCAGGGGAGTTACCGGTGAAATTCTTTTGCAGCTCTTGGAGAGTCGGCTGGACAATGTTGTTTACCGTATGGGAATGGGAAGGTCTCGTTCCGAAGCCAGACAGCTTATTAACCATGGGCATTTCCAGGTAAACGGACGTAAAGTTGATATCGCTTCATTTCTGACCAGGGTCGGGGATATTGTCGCTGTTCGGGAAAATAGTAAAAACAAACCGATCTTTAAACAAATAGCTGAGGATAGGGAACAGCAGGGAGTAGTGGATTGGTTGGAAGTCAATCATGAGAAGCTTGAAGGACGGGTAATCAGGTTGCCACTGCGTGATGAGATTGATGTGCCGTTAACCGAGCACCTTATTGTTGAGCTTTATTCCCGTTAAGTGATTAAGTTAACCCTCAATATATCAAACGAGGAGGGTACATTAGAATCGTGATGATCGAAATTGAAAAGCCGAAAATCGAATTTGTTGAGAAAGACGAACAGAGCAATTATGGTTGTTTTGTAGTCGAGCCACTTGAAAGAGGGTATGGAACTACCCTTGGTAATGCCTTGCGCAGAATATTGTTGTCATCTCTGCCCGGTGCAGCAATAACAAATGTAAAATTCGACGGTGCGCTGCATGAGTTTTCCAGCCTGCCCGGGGTCTTGGAAGATACAATTGAAATCATTCTCAACTTAAAGGCGGTTTCGTTGAAAATACATTCTAACGAAGCGCAAACCCTGATTATTGATACCGATAAAACCGGTTCAATCAGGGCCAAAGATATCAATGCTCCATCTGATGTGGAGATTCTGAATGAGGATCATTATATCTGTACTTTGGAAGAGAACGCCAGGTTATACATAGAGATGACCGCCTTGAACGGAAGAGGTTATATCCCCGCTGAGCGGAACAAACTTCCGCAGCAGCCTATCGGTGTAATCCCGGTTGATTCAATGTTTTCACCAATACGCAGGGTCAATTACAAGGTTGAAAATACAAGGGTCGGACAGATTACTGATTACGACAAGCTTACTCTAGAGCTCTGGACCGATGGCAGTATCAGGCCTGATGAAGCGGTCAGCCTTGCAGCTAAAATATTAAGCACACATATTGCCCTGTTTGTTAATCTTACCGAGCAGGTCGATGTTGTTGAGATTACTCCTGATAAAGATGGTGAAGATCGAGAGCGTATTCTTGAATTGACGATAGAAGAACTTGATCTTTCAGTACGCTCATATAACTGTCTGAAAAGGGCAGGGATTAATACAGTTGGTGAATTAGTCCGAAAAACTGAAGATGAAATGATGAAAGTACGTAACCTGGGCAAGAAATCGCTGGAAGAAGTGGAAAACAAGCTGATAGAGCTTGGCTTTGGCTTCAACGAGAGCGGAGAGTAAGCCTTCAAGGAGGAAGTTTAGAATGCCATACCAGAAGCTGAGTCGAGAAAGCGGCCCCAGGCGAGCCCTCTTGCGCGGTCTGGTTACATCTTTTCTAAGAAATGGCAGCATTGAAACTACTGCTGCCAGGGCCACTGCGTTACAACCGCTGGCCGAAAAAATGATAACACTGGCTAAAAGAGGGGATCTGCATGCCCGCCGCCAGGCTTTGGCCTTTTTGCTGGATGAAGATGTAGTTACAACCCTTTTCGAAAAAATCGGTCCGAAAATGGAAGACCGGGAAGGCGGTTACACGCGTATTATCCATAAAGGACCGCGCCGTGGAGACGGGGCTCCTATGGTTATCCTGGAGCTTGTATCTGAATAACCGATCGATGTTATTAAGCCAATCTGAAATTATGATTGAAGCCAGAGCACTGGCGTATGATTATTCAGGTGAAGATGAATCCACTTTTCCTGCCATTTCCGGGATCAATCTGGTTGTCCACAAGGGAGAATACCTGGTCTTGATCGGCCCGAACGGTTCCGGAAAAACCACGTTATTGAAACTTTTAAATGCCCTGTTAACTCCTTCAAGCGGTGAAGTGCGAGTTGGGGGCATTTCTACTGTTGACGAAGATAAGAAACCTCAGATTCACCGTATTTGCGGAATGATTTTTCAAAACCCCGACAACCAGCTGGTGGCGACGACAGTTGAGGAAGATATTGCTTTCGGCCTTGAAAATCTGGCCCTACCCTCTGCGGTAATTAGGCAGAGGGTCGCTGACGTGTCCCGTCTGCTGGGGTTGGAGCATTTACTGCAAAACCCGCCTCATATACTTTCGGGTGGAGAAAAACAAAGAGTGGCAATTGCCGGTGTTTTAGCCATGAAGCCCGGCTGCATCCTGATGGATGAACCGACAGCAATGCTTGATCCGGCAGGCCGGCATGATGTAATTGAAACAGTACGCATGCTTAAACGTGATCAGAATATTGCAGTAGTTCATGTTACTCATTTTCCGGAAGAAGCAGTTTTCGCTGACCGGATTATAGTCCTGGATCAAGGCCGATTGATCAGGCAGGGTCCTCCGACAGAAGTATTAAACGATCTTCAGCTTCTTCACAGCCTTGGATTGCAGGGAACAGCAGCTATTGAACTGGCAGCGTTGCTCCGTGAAGATGGATTTGCCCTGCCACCGCAATTACTACACAGCCGGGAGTTGGTCAACAGCCTATGTTCATTGGAACGGAAAAGCTGAGCCATACCTATATGCCCGGCACCCCTTTTGCTACTAAAGCTTTGAAAGAAGTATCATTTAGCATTAATCGGGGTGAATTTTCACTGCTTATCGGGCCTTCCGGTTCTGGCAAGTCAACCTTAATCCAGCACCTTAACGGCCTCCTGAGGCCTTCGAGCGGGAGTGTTATTTTTGAGGGTAAAGTGATTGGTTTTGATAAAAATGAACTCCTGCGTTTACGGCGCCGCATCGGACTCGTTTTCCAGATGCCCGAGGAACAATTTTTCTCGGAAACCGTATACGATGAAGTTGCCTTTGCTCCCCGGAACCTGGGTCTGGATGAAAGTAGTGTCCGGGCAGGCGTTAAAGATGCCCTGGAAAAAGTCGGTTTGAATGCGGATCATATTCTAAGTCGCCATCCCTTTCAACTGAGTGCGGGCCAAAAAAGGCTTGTGGCTGTGGCGGCAGTTCTTTCCCTGGATCCGGAAGTGTTAATTCTTGATGAACCGACAGCGGGGCTGGATCCGGCCGGGCGCCGTAACCTTTTTTACCTTCTTGATAAACTGAACAAAACTGCCGGACTGACAGTGCTGATCTGCACCCATTACCTTGACGAAGTTGCTGTACTGGCTGATAACGTTTTCGTCCTGCAGGGTGGTAAACTGGTTATAGCAGGACCGGCAGAAGAAATTTTTTCCAGGCGTGATCAGCTTCGTGATTTGGGTTTGGCATTACCCGCTGTTACTCAGATCATGCAAGACCTGGCCGAGGAAAAGCTGCCTGTAAGGACAAACATATACACCCTTGATGATGCGAGGAAAGAAATAAAAAAGCTAAAGGGGCGGCGAGGAATATGAGCCGAAGCATCACCCTGGGGCAGTACCTCCCCGGAAATAGCTTTATCCACCGCATAAACCCCCGTATGAAAATACTTTCACTGATTCTGATCCTGGTTCTTTTATTCAGCCTGCAAACTTATGGCGGATTAATTTCCCTTCTTATCCTGGTCCTGACCCTGATTGCCTCGGCAAAAGTGCCTTTCCATTATCTGCTAAAGGGTTTGCGTCCGATCCTTTATATTGCTCTTTTTGCCCTGGTTATTTATTTCTTTTTTACCCGGGGCGGCGTTGTCTTATTGAGAATCGGCATCATAACAATTGAATCTGAAGGGGTCAGGGAAGGGCTGTTTGTTATAACCCGCCTTATCACCCTCGTGCTTTTTTCTCTCCTCCTGACCCTGACAACAACACCACTTTCACTCACCTACGGAATGGGATATTTTTTAAAGCCGCTTCGTTATATAGGCCTTCCTACAGAGGAAATTGCCATGATTATGGCTATCGCCCTGCGTTTTATACCGACTCTGATGGAAGAAAGCCAACGTTTGATGCGTGCCCAGATTGCCCGGGGGGCAGATTTTGAAACTGGATCGATTTTTCGCAAGGCAAAAAGCCTTGTGCCTTTGATCGTCCCTCTCTTTGTCAGCGCTTTTAGAAGAGCTGATGAACTGGCCCTGGCCATGGAAGCAAGGGGATACCGCTTAGGGGCCAGGCGAACTAGAATGTATGAGGATACTATTGCGCCCGTTGATTGGGTTGTCCTGATTTCCGTTTTAGTCCTGATTACCGTCACATTCATTTTCGGACTGTGAACAGCAGAGCAACCGGTATTGTTGGGTATTGGTAAGCAAAAAAGGAGTAAGTGATGATTAACACACTGGTCCAGGTTACTTATGATGGTACCAATTACAGCGGTTTTCAAATTCAAGCTAATGCACCAACAATCCAGGGAGAACTGGAATTTGCGCTTGAAGTGATCTACAAACAGCCCATACGTATTAATGGTGCCGGGCGTACCGATGCCGGAGTACATGCCCTCGGGCAATACGCCAATTTCAAGGCACCCTTTAAAATTGCGGCTGAACAAATACCTTATGCTTTAAATGCCATATTGCCGCCTGATATAGTGATTACAGAAGCCCGGGAAGTTTCGCAAGATTTTCATGCCCGTTTCGATGCCCGGCGCAAGGTTTACAGTTATACTATAAACCGTGCTGTTTTCCCTCAGGTATTAAGAAGATTCTACAGCCTGCATTTGCCAGATCCGTTAAATCTGGCGGCAATCCGAAAAGCATCGACATTATTTACAGGTACTCACGATTTTAAGGCTTATCAGGTTGCAGGAAATTCCACCGGGAATACAGTGCGAACTTTATATAGGTTAGACATCCTGGACATCCCTGAAAAAGAACTACTCATATTTGAATTCGAAGGCAGCGGATTTCTTTACCGCATGGTTCGTCTTATTGCAGGAACCTTACTGCAGGCTGGGAAAGGTATTATAACTTTTTCTGATATTGAAGCTTCATTGATTGGACTTAACCCCGCGGCAGTTGGCCCCACCGTTCCCCCTAACGGATTGTGTTTGGAAATGGTTAAATATGATTCAGTCGATATCTCGTGAAAGGCTTAAATATAAACAGAGCCCCTGGATTAATTATCTGCAGCCAGGCAGATGAATAATTAGTTAAAA
>JBNJHN010000039.1:0-17957 GCA_051748565.1 Bacillota bacterium
TGGTGCGCCTGGCAGGAATCGAACCTGCGGCACACGGATTAGGAATCCGTTGCTCTATCCCCTGAGCTACAGGCGCATATTTATATTTGCTGTGAATATTATAACGATTATCTGTTTATTGAGCAATACCAGGTACCAATTAAAAATTGTTTTAAGTTTGGCAGGTTTTTGCCTGCCGAAGCAGAATAAAAAAACTGAATATGTTATAAAACAGCAGGCCGGTGATGAATTATACTCGAATCAGATTATGTCTTTTCTCAATCAGCTTTTGTTTATCCTACTAATATTAAATGAGGAAACCATACCTATAATAAATATAATTAATACGTAAATTAATAGGGTTTGACATGCAATTCGATGTATTGACATAAATATCTGTTATAGGTATAATTATCTCGATTGTTAATTAGTTCACGTGGTTAATTATTTCTTTTGTTGATTTCTCTGGAAGTATGGAAAATCCAATCTTTTATTAATTAAAAAACCCTTGCTAAAGGGCCTTTTCGTTTATGCGATAATTATCGCAAATTTCACATAGTTGCAAATAATGTAGATCTGTTTTTGGGTTAGAGAAACACATTAAATATATCCACAGCAAGAGGTGCTAATGCTTGAACTTATTTGAACCGGCAATATGCGAGAAAGAGATTAAACGCTGTGAGCGTTTGTACAAAGGTTTCGATGATGCAATACCTTTTCTAAAAACTGTATGCAGTTCCGCAGATAATTATTTCAAAGAAAATCCAGTAAAGCTGTCTACTTTTTTTGATGCTGAAGAATCTGAGCAACAAATCAGAAACGGAGTATCGATCGGTTTGAACCCTTCTCTCGACACCGCACAGCTTGTGGGGTTATTAAAAGCTATAAGCAAGGCAATTTCTAAAGCTAATCCAAAGCTTAAAGTAATGGTCAGAGAGTTAAACAAAAAAAGCGAATTTTTATATGAAAGATATCCTCACAATTTGAGCAAGGATAATGTTATTGAATTTCGCGATTCCCTGATTAAAGAAAATATGCTGGAGAAAGATCTGGCTACATTTCTTTTTTCATTTTTGTTATCTTCCTTTTACCGCCAGCAATTGAAAACAATAATCGAGGTTTTACGGACAGACCTTTGGGAAGGAGGGAATTGCCCGACATGCGGAGAAAAGCCTCATTTCGGTATGCTGAGGCAGGAAGATGGTGCGAAGCAATTGGAATGTTGGCTTTGCGGCAGCGAATGGTTGCACACCCGCATTAAGTGTCCGTATTGCAATAATGAGGATCATGAAAAATTAGGTTACTTTACTGTTGAAGAAAGTGAAGTTTGCCGGGTCAACTTTTGTCAATCTTGCAATAACTATTATAAGGTTTTTGATTTGCGTAAGTTTAGTGAAGAAGATGGTTTTGTATTAACCATCCATAACCTGGCTACCTTGAATTATGATCTTCTGGCCGTACAGGAAGGGTTTTCACCCGGTTCCGGACTGGAATGGGTGAATGAAAATGAGGTATTTAACAGACAAGACTAGGAGGTGGATTTACTTATGGATTTATCTCGACGCAGTTTCTTGAAACTAGCCGGCGCAACAACAGCTGCAGCAACGTTGACCGGTGTAGGCTTAAATAAAGCCTCTGCGTCTCCCGGCGAACCGCTGCGCATTAAGTACACGAAAGAAATGCATACCGTTTGTACTTTTTGTGGAGTTGGCTGTGGGGTTATTTGTAATGTCCGTGATGGTGTGATTGTCAATGCAGAAGGCGATCCAGATCACCCGATTAATGAAGGAACCCTTTGCATCAAGGGTGCTTCACATTTTAATATTTCTTATATTTTTAACGAAAAAGGCAAACCGGTTCCCAACCCGAATCGCCTTACCAAGTGTCTGTATCGTAGGGAGGGCGCATCAAGCTACGAAGAGGTTGAGTGGGACTGGGCGCTGCAAACCATTGCCGAGCGTATCAAAGATACCCGCGATCGGACTTTCGAGGAAACAGCCAATGTCAGTGGGCAGACAGTAACCGTTAACCGGACTGAAGCCATAAGCTGGCTAGGGAGTGCTTTCTGCACCGATGAAGAAAACTATCTTTTCCATAAGATGGTCAGGTCAATGGGTGTAATCAATGTTGATCACTGCGCCCGTCTCTGACACTCTGTCACGGTCGCCGGTCTTGGCGCCACATTTGGCAGGGGTGCAATGACAAATCATTGGAACGATTATCAGCACAGCGATGTTTTCATGAATATCGGCGGAAATACTGCTGAAAATCACCCTATTTCCATGAAGTGGATTGAAAAAGCCCGCGAGAATAAAGGGGCTAAATTAATTGTAGTTGATCCAAGGGTTTCAAGGACTGCTGCAGTTGCCGATCTTTATGTACCGATTCGTCCGGGAACCAATATTGCTTATCTCGGTGGGCTTATCCATTATATTCTTGATAATGAGCGTTATCACAAGGAATATGTGGAGGCTTACACCAATGCTACTTACCTGGTGAATGAAGGTTTTGATTTTAATGAAGAAACCGGTCTTTTCTCAGGAGCATTTGATGACCCGGTTCGTAATGCAACCAGCTTTAATCAGGAAACATGGATGTATCAGCGTGATGAGGAAGGCAATGTTTTAAAGGATGAGACACTGGAAGATCCAAACTGTGTTTTGCAATTAATGAAAAATCACTATCGTAATTACACTATCGATAACGTCAACAAGATGACTGGTGCTGATCCTGAGGCGCTCCGCGAATCCTATGAACTATTCAGCAGCACTGGCGAAGCCGGTAAGGCAGGTAACATCCTTTATGCCATGGGAATCACCCAGTTTACGCACGGAGCCCAGAATGTCCGTGCTGTAGCAGTTACACAGCTGCTTTTAGGAAATATGGGTATTGCCGGTGGTGGGGTTAATGCCCAGCGTGGGCAGTCAAATGTACAGGGATCTACTGATATGGCCATGTTATACCATATTATACCCGGCTACATGCCTACCCCTCAACAGGCAGCTCACCCCACACTGCAGGCTTATAACAATACTACTCCGCCTGCAGGTTGGTGGACAAACAGGCCCAAGTATATTGTTAGCTTGCTGAAAGCATTTTATGGTAATAACGCAACACTGCGTAATGAATTTGGTTATCAGTGGCTGCCCAAGTTGGACGGTCTTGACCACTCGCACATTGCCCAGTACAGGGA
The DNA here is from genome assembly GCA_051748565.1 of Bacillota bacterium. Lineage (GTDB taxonomy): Bacteria > Bacillota > Dethiobacteria > DTU022 > DTU022 > SKPH01. The sequence goes on from JBNJHN010000039.1 coordinate 3,173, forward strand.
TATGGGCGAAGGTAAAGTTGAAGGCATGATCTGTTGGGCCGATAACCCGGCAGTATCCGGTCCGAGCGCGAGTGCGAAGCGCAATTACCAGAAGAACCTGAAGTGGCTTGTATCAGTCGACATGTTCGAAAATGAAACTGCCTCGTTCTGGCAGGCTCCCGGTATGGATCCTGCTGAAATAGAGACCGAGGTATTTATTCTGCCCGCTGCTGCCGGATATGAAAGAGAAGGAAGCAAGGCCAACAGCGGTCGTTGGATTCAGTGGACCTGGAAATGCCAGGAACCTCCCGGAGAAGCTAAGTCGGACCTGTGGATTGTTAATGAATTGTTCAAGCGCTTACAGGCTTTATACAGTGCTGAAGGCGGTGCAGTACCTGAGCAAATCACCAATTTGTTCTGGGATTATGACGGCCCTGATGGTGAAATTGATATTGTTAAGGTATGCAAGGATCTTAACGGTTTCAGGGTTGCAGATGGCTCCCTGGTTACCAATTTTGTTGGTTTACAGGACGACGGTTCAACAGCCTGCGGTAACTGGCTTTACAGCGGATACTACAATAACCTCGAGAACCCGGCTACCAAGAAACGGATCAAGGAAAAAGAAGGACTGGGCTTCAACCAGGATTGGTCTTTTGCCTGGCCTCTTAACAGACGCATTGTTTATAACCGCGCTTCCTGTGATCTGGAAGGAAATCCATGGAATCCCGATGCGCCGGTTATCTGGTGGGATGAAACACAGGGCAGATGGGTTGGAAACGACGTTCCTGATATACCGGGCACATGGACCTTAGAACAATCAACTGAAAACCCGTTTATTATGCTGCCTGAAGGTGTGGGAAGGTTGCACAGCATCAACGCCTTGCGTGATGGGCCTTTCCCAACTCACTTCGAACCGGCAGACAGCCCTGTAGCGAACCTGCTATACCCAAGGGCAACATTCAACCCTGCCAGTCAGCGGTTTTATGAAGACCATACGGTAGAAACAGATGAAGAACGGGAACGCTACCCCATCATCATGACCACATACCGTATTGTTGAACATTACCAGTCAGGTGTTGTAACACGTAACCTGCCCTGGATAAATGAAGCTATGCCCGGGCTGTTTATCGAAATCAGTGAGGAGCTGGCTGAAGAGCTGGGTATTAGTAACGGTGATAATGTTGCAATAGAAAGTAAACGGCTTTTTGCCAATGGTGAACAGAGCAATATTGAAGCAATAGCCTGTGTCACCAAGCGCTTTAAACCTATGATGATCAATGGCGAGAAAAAACACGTAGTTGGAATGCCATGGCACTGGGGCTTTAAAGGTATGAACACCGGGGCGATTGCCAATGATTTAAGTCCCTCGGTTGGAGACCCCAATACAACTATTCCGGAATACAAGGCGTTCCTGTGTAATCTAAGGAGGTCTGTATAAATGGCTAACCCAATCTGTTTAATAGATACCTCCAAGTGTATCGGTTGCCGGGGTTGCCAGGTTGCCTGCAAACAGTGGAATCAGCTTCCTGCTGAAGATACTGTTTTTACCGGCACCTTTGAAAACCCGCCGCAGTTCTCGGCTAATACCTGGACGAGAGTTGTATTCAGGGAACATGATGGTAACAATGGCAGGGTTGACTGGATGATGGCCAAACTGGGCTGTATGCACTGTACTGATGCAGCATGTATGCAGGCATGCCCGGCCGGGGCTATTTTCCGTACCGATGAGGGCACGGTCAATATCGATGAAGTAAAATGTATAGGCTGTAACTACTGTGTTGTAGCCTGCCCCTTCAATGTAATCGGCTTTGACCGCCGTACTAACAAGGCCCGTAAATGTACTTTCTGCTACGATCGCCTGACTAATGGTTTAACTCCGGCCTGTGCAAATGTATGCCCGACCGGTTCGATTACCTTCGGCGATCGCCGCGAATTAATTACCAGGGCGGTAAATAGAGTGGATCAGCTCAAGGCAGCCGGAAAATCCGAAGCCAGGATATACGGCCTTGATGAAGTGGATGGAACGGCTATGCTCTATGTATTAGCTGACGATCCCGAAAAGTATGGCCTGCCTGCCGATCCGCAGGTTCCGGTGCAGACCAGAATCTGGAATGCAATCTTTAAACCTCTGCGCTTGCTTGTTGTAGTAGCTTTGGCTTTTGGCTTATGGGCCAATCGTTCGCAAAGCAAGCGGATCGAGCAATCCAAGAGTGAATCCAAATAATACGGGGGGTGAAATCCAGTGGAAGTAAAACAGTTTTTTGGTGGGATTAACATTCCCCACTATAAAAGCTTTAGTGAACAAAAGGCAATAAAAGATGTTTCGTTGCCGGATGAAATAGTAATCCCACTATCGCAACATACGGGTGCTCCAAATGAGCCGCTGGTTAAAGTGGGTGACAAAGTAAAAGCCGGTCAGAAAATTGGAGCAAGCGATAAATTCGTTAGCGCTCCGGTTCATGCCAGTCTTTCCGGAACAGTTACTGCCATCGAACCCCGACCGTTTGTACTTGGGAACATGGTAGATAGTATTGTAATTGCTGTTGACAAAGATCAGGAGTCGATTGAGTTCTCCGACAATGATCTTGAGAAGATGAGCAGCGATGAGATTCGTGCTGCCATTAAAGAAGCCGGAGTAGTCGGAATGGGAGGAGCTGCATTTCCCACAGCAGTTAAAATATCTCCTCCACCCGATAAAAAAGTTGATGTTTTAATCATCAATGGATGTGAATGTGAGCCCTATCTAACCTGTGATCACCGGATCATGCTCGAAAAACCAAAAGAGCTGCTTGAAGGAACCAAGCTGCTGATGAGAATACTTGAGGTTGAGCAGGCTTATGTATGCATCGAAGATAACAAGGAAGATGCGATAGAGGCTGTGCGGCAGGTGAATGATGATCCCAGGATTGTACTGCTAAGAATGCCGACTAAGTACCCGCAGGGTTCCGAAAAGCACCTGGTAAAAGCAGCAGTTGATCGGGAAATCCCTTCAGGCGGACTGCCTTTTGATGTAGGGACACTCATTCAAAATGTCGGGACCTGTGTTGCAATTTATGAAGCGGCCAGGTATAATAAACCGCTTATTGAAAGAGTGGTTGCCGTAACCGGTCAGAATGTAAAAGAACCGCAGAACCTGATGGTTAAAATCGGCACAAAATTATCACATATCATAGAAGAATGTGGTGGTATTGCAGAAGAACCGGCCAAGGTTATTGTCGGTGGGCCGATGACCGGAAGGTCCCAGGAAACCCTGGAAGTACCTGTTGTAAAAGGTACAACCGGTGTTGTAATCCTTCCGCCGGATATGGCGATTGAGGATATGGATTATTATGACTGCGTACGGTGCTGCAAGTGTGTGGAACACTGCCCCATGCTGCTCTACCCGAACCAGATCAGCATCTATTGTGAGGCCGGCTTGGTTGTGGAAGCATATCAATGGAACACGATGGACTGCATAGAGTGCGGGATATGCGCCTATGTTTGCCCTTCAAAGAGGCCAATTACCCAGCTGGTCCAGCGTACTAAACCGCTGATCCAGGAAATGTTGAGCAAGTAATAATAAAATGATGGGGAAAAGGAGGTAAAAAAGTAGTGAGCGAAAAGCAGGAGTTTGTTACAACACCGTCACCGCACATTAAAAGTGACGAAACGATATCGAATGCCATGCGTGATGTATTTATTGCATTAATGCCCATCACGCTGGTTGCCATATACTTTTACCAGTTTTATGCAGTTTTTCTTATTGCCGTTTGCTTAATTACAGCTGCTTTAACTGAGCTTTTATTCAGGAAAATGATGAATAAAAAACCCGCCCTGCATGACTGGAGCGCGCTGCTGACCGGTTTATTCGTTGCGCTTCTGTTTACAGCGACTTCACCGTGGTGGAAAGCAGCTATTGCCACATTTATTGCCGTTGGCATCGCCAAAGAGTTGATGGGAGGGCTGGGCTGGAATCGCTTTAATCCGGCTCTTTTCGGCAGGGTTTCGTTAATTATCCTTGCGCCTTTTTTTGCTTATGTTGATGGTTGGTTTGCGCCTTTGGCCACGAATTTTGGTTCTGTGGATGTATTTACCCAGGCCACTCCGCTGGCCATGCTGCAAATGGGGGTGGAAATGCCTCCCATCGGGCAACTGTTCTTAGCTTTTCCGGGCGGGGCTTTGTCCGAAGTTTCACCGCTGGCTTTGCTAATCGGCGCAGCTTTCCTTTTTTACAGGGGCCATATTAACTGGCGTATCCCGGTTTCAATTCTGGCAACAGTTGTAGTTCTGACCCTGATTGCCGGTCAGAATCCACTCTACCACCTTTTTACCGGAGGTATGATGATCGGTGCTTTCTTTATGGCTACCGACTGGGTTTCCAGCCCGTTTACCGACAACGGAAAGCTCATCTTCGGAGTAGGAATCGGGATCCTGATTGTTGTTTTCAGACTGGCCCTTTCTCCGACCGAGGGGGTTGCATTCTCCATCCTGATTATGAACGCCTTCGTGCCGCTGATCGAAAGGAAGACTTCACGGCCGCAATTTGGCAAGATTAAGGCTGTTCCTGTTCCGATGGCTGAAAATAAAGGCTAAATGGAGTGTGTCTAACCGGGTTCTGATTTTAAATATATATCACACAGCATAAGAAGCAACATTCTTACTACAGTATCAGCAATAATCATGTGCCAGTATCCGGTAAGATAAGAAGGCTGTTGGAGATAATCCAACAGCCTTCTGCATGGTAACAATTGTTTTTTAAGGGTTACACGCGTACTGAGTTGTTTGTAAATATTGTCGGTTCGGGCTTATTAAAGGCCGAATATTGAAAGACCAAAGCGAACGTAAAAAGATACAGCTAAAATTAAACCGAGTGCTATAAGGATAAGAAGCATGTCAAATTCAATGTTGCTGATATTAATTACCATGAACACAGACCTTTTACCGGGTCTGTAATCCACGTTCTGAAGGAATAAAAAGATTCTTTTGTAAATACGGTGGAAAAAATTGCTGAATACATTTTGGATAGCAATAAAAGGAAAAGCTAATAAATCCCAAACAGCTACAGCAAGTTTGCCGATTAGAACGCCGTAAAATTCCATGCCCAGCCAGGAGGGCAACTCCAGCTGCAGGTTAATGAAGCCACTGCGAAGTGTAAGATAGAATAGTGCGGCGCCAAGAACTAAAGCCAGAGCAACTGCCGCTATGTCTTTAAGGATAAACAAGTTGATATCCAATAGATACTGAACCAGGTAAGAGTCAAGTACAAAAGCGTTTAGGGTAGGTCCTACCAGTTTGTCCAAAACTAAATAAGGAGAAGTTCCAATTATAATCATAGCCAGAGCCAGCGTTCCCATGCTAAATTTCATCAAAAAAGGTTCTGTTTTTATTTCTCCCAGGTCTGCCGGTGCAGGCCGCCAGAATGTGAGGTAAAGAAATTTCAGGAAATACAAAACTGTCCCGGCGCTGGTTAAAGTAAAGATCTTTTCGGCAATAAATAACGAATAAAGGTCATGGTGTTCGTAAGCTTCGACGATCGCGTGATGAAGCAGGGTTTTACTGGCATACCCATTGAAAAGGGGCATACCGACTATGCCCAGGGCAGCTATAAGCACAACGGCCGTGGTAAAGGGCATTTTATATCTCAATCCACCAAGCTTACTCATATTTAGCTCACCTGTCAGGTAGGCAATAGCACCGGCAGCGAGAAAAAGAGTCGATTTGAAAAAAGCATGATTAAGAATGTGGTAGGTGGACCCGGCAATACCCATAGCACCTTCATAACCCAAATATGCACCCACTCCGGCGCCCATAATAATATAGCCAATCTGACTGATGCTGCTGCAGGCAAGCATTTTTTTAATATTATCCTGAAGCAGTGCCAGGCAGACCCCTAAAAACATGGTAATGATACCGATCCAGATCATTACATAGCCGGTTTCTGATAATTGAGCCCACAAATTGCTCACGCCGGCTGCGAGGTTGCTTACAGAAAGAGCAGTGCTATCGGGTGTATAAACCAGGCTGATTATCCTGATTATCCCGTATGCTCCGGTTTTAATCATAATTCCCGAGAGCAGGGCACTGGCCGGGGCTGGAGCTACCGGGTGGGCCCTTGGTAGCCAGATATGTAAGGGCGCCATTCCGGCTTTAATGCCAAATCCTACTATCATTAAAATACCTGCTGCAATGGTATAATTATTTAATCCTTCCAACAGACAGGCCTGGGGCTCAATGACCAATGACCCACAGTCGAAGTAAAATAAACCCATTCCGGTTAATAGACACATACCGCCGAATATACCGAGGTAGAGATAGAGATTGCCGGCGCTGAATGCTTCCCGGGTTTGGGTGTGAACAACCAGTACATATGAAGACAGCGACATCAGCTCAAAAAATATCAGCAGGGTAAGTAAGTCTCCGGCCAGGGGAACACCGATAACACCGGAGAGAGTAAGCATGTAAAAAATATAAAAGCGGCCCTGGTTTTTTTCATGGGTCATATAATCCAGGGCAAAAATTGTTGCCATTAGCCAGATAAATGAAGCTATCAGAGCTATCAGGAAGCCGAATTCATCAACCCGGAAGAAAAAATTATAGGGAGTGACAATCATCGGAATTTGATAAATTAAAACCTGCCCCTGTGATATGTGCTGGTACATCATAGCAATTGCAGCAAGGGTACCGGCACTGCCGATTATTGACCAGCTGTTACGCCACCAGGCAAGATTTTGAGCGCAGGTAATCAAAATAAAAGCAAAAAAAGGTATGGTTACAGCTATGAGAGGTAAGTAGGACATTATTTCCCGGGGCATCGTTAATTACCTCCTGAAAGGAACAGGTATTCGGCAATGTCCTGCAGGTATGGGACGGTTAACTGCAGGTTTGTGCCAACAATCAGGCATCCTGCAACTAAAATCAAGATTGGAATCAACATAGATAGCGGTGCTTCGGGCCCTTTAACTGCTTTAAACTCACCCTCTTTAAAGAATGCCGCGATTACTATAGGCAGAAAATAAGCAGCGTTTAAAAGGGCGCTGCCGATTAGAACAGCTACAAAAATGGGTGCGCCGCTTTCAAGGCTGCCCTGTATTAAGTACCATTTGGAAATAAACCCGTTGACCGGAGGGATGCCGATCATCCCGATAGCTGCTATTGTAAATGCAATCATAGTTAAAGGCATCTGCTTGCCGAGCCCGTTAAGTTCACTGATCTTCTTTTTCCCGGTGACGGTAATAATGGCCCCGGCGCAGAAAAAGAGAGTAATTTTCAGCAGGGCATGGTTAATTATATGCAGCAGTCCTCCGGTCAACCCGATCATATTCAGTAAAGAGGCCCCAAGGGTGATGTAACCTAACTGGCTGATAGTAGAGTAGGCAAGCCTTCGTTTCAGGACATCCTGTTTCATGGCAATAATTGAAGCAGCTAAAATAGTAATCGATACCAGTATGGCAACAAAATGTCCCATTTGCAGAGCTATCAGGGCTGCTATACCGAATACGGAATACATCACCCTCACAATACCAAAAATACCGGATTTAACGACGGCAACGGCATGCAGCAGGGCACTGACCGGTGTTGGTGCGGCCATTGCAGCAGGAAGCCAGGCATGCAGGGGCATAATTGCCGCTTTTACGCCGAAACCAAGAATAAAACAGGCAAATGTAATTTGCCATATCAGATAAGAACCGGTAGAGAGATCAACAATTCCGCCCCGGGCAAATTCGAGGGTGCCGGCATTGCTGTAAGTCATAATTAGTCCGGCCAGGAGCAAACCAGCGCCAAGGAAGCTGTAAATCAGGTATTTAATACCTGCTGATTTAGCTTCTTTATTTCCTTCATGAATTACAAGGGGGTAAGTAAAGATAGTTAGGAATTCATAAAACAGGTAAAGCGTTAGCAGGTTTGCCGACAGGGCTATGCCCATGGTCATTCCAAGAGAAATCAGGTAGAAAATAAAGTAACGGCGGCGATTATGCTCGTGTGCCATATAGCCTGTCGAATAGAGAACGGAGAAAAACCAGAGAATTGCCGCTGTGCCGCCAAACAAGGCGGCGAAAGGTTCTACGCGCAGCTTAATTTCCAGGCCCGGAGCAATCTGATGGATTAAAAGCTCCCATTCGCCGAAATGGTAAAAATTATATAATATAACTACCATGGCCACAGCGCTGACCAGGCTAATAAAAATAACAAGAGGATTGCGCAGGCGGTCACTTTTTTCAGGGATCGGGATGATAAGAAGTGCACCAGCGATGGGAAAGAGTACCATGAATACAGGTAAATAAGTAATGTAGTCCATCTCTTGCTTTACCTCTCCCTACAGCTTAATCTTATATTTTTTTTCTCCTATTTTTTTTGGCCAACACTGCTGGTTCCCCAGACCAGCATTACCGCCACAACTGTAGCAAAAAGAACTGTTGACTCCATTAATGTATCGTAACCCCTGTAATCAAGGAGGACATTTGACACCAAATTTACGCCTCCGCTTTCTTCTACCCCCCGGTATACATAACGCTCCCAGACCAAATTAAAGGTCGGGTTATCGGGATTCCCATAGGTAGGCATTTCCGTTACAGCTAACATGAGCATGAAAAATATCAGTGATACCAGTATAAATGACATCACATAGAGGACAATTTTTTGGTAACCAATCATTGCGGACGCCTCCCCACTTTTGTAACCACTGTAACCAGTAATACAGTCATTCCGATACCAACAGCTGCTTCGGTAATTGCAAGATCAGGTGAATTGAGCTGCTGCCATATTAGTGACATTACCATACTGTAAGCACCGAATATAATGACTATATACAATAAATCGTTAAAAACAAAGATTGAAACTGCCGTAGCTATGAGAACGACCAGCAGCAGAAACATTAAAATATCAATCATTGGCCGCTATCATCTCCTTTCGGAACTTCCTGAAGCCTGCTTCTTCTCCTGCGGCGTTGGGCGGCAACATAGTCATTTATGACATAGCTTCCTTCAACCATCGGTGTGCCGCGGTTGTATGCAGTCTTGGCAATCAGATGAGTAATAATCGGGTTAATAGTTGCAATCATAACCCCGATCAAGAAAAGCTTGGTTATATTGGTGATATCACCGATAAGCAGCATCAGGGCTATTAACATTAAGCCTGCTCCGAGAGTGTCACACTTGCCCATGGCATGCATTCGAGTATAGAGGTCGGGCAGCCTTAACAGACCAACAACTCCCACCAGCAGAAAGAAAAAACCACCGAATAGAAATAAAAAAGCAATATAGAGGAGCACCATACTTTTCACCCCGGTTCATGGCTATTGAAAGCCAATAATCAGATTATATGTCCTTCCCGCAGTAATTTTAAGATACATAATGTTGCAATGAATGTACCGATTACAAATACAAATGCGACATCGATATAGTAGTAGCTGCTATCAATATAGGCAAAAATTAAAATAATCATTACCACGTTAGTTGTAATAACATTCATTGCCACCATTCTGTCTAAGACTGAGGGTCCGCCGTAGGCACGAACTATCGCAACTAAAGAAATAATAACCAGGCCGACAACTGCTGTATAAAGCACGGTTGTGATCACTGTTTATAAACCCCTTCCAGGTTTAATAATCTGCGGTATTGGGGAGAATCTTCAATTTCGTGTGCATAATCTTTGGTAAAGGCATGGACTATTAAAAGGTTGTCTTCAAGCTCAACAGTAATTGTCCCGGGACATAAAGTAATCGAATTAACATAGAGGACCCTGATCAGGCTGCGTTCAAGGTCGCAGCGTGTAATAACCATCCCCGGGGATATTGGCAGGCGGGGATTAAGCACAATTATTGCCACGGTAATATTGGCCAAAACGATCTCGATGCCCAGGTAGATCATATATCTGATTAACATAAAAACCTGTTTAAAGGTGAATTCGGTTCTATTTTCAGAAGAAATATTTAGGTTGCTCCAAAAGAGTGTCAGAATGGAGCTAAATATTGCTCCCACCAGAATATGCTGCCAATCTGCGCTTGCTGATATGAGCAGCCAGAATACCATCAGGAGAACGAATATAAAAAACGAACCTACCGGGTCACCCTTCATTCGTTCAAGCACATTAATCACCTCCTGCCATTAAGCGTTTATTTTATAACAGAGCCAGTACCGTGTGGTTGATAAAATTTAATGCCGTCCCGGGGAAAATTCCCAGGTATATGATCCCAAGGGCAATAATAACTATCGGAACTAACATACTGAGAGGAATCTGATCCCTATGGAACTTACGTTCAGTATGATTATCTCCGCTGTTTTCTTCCTGTGCAAAATAAGCCTGGCCTATAATTGGGAAATAATAAGTTGCATTTAAAAGGCCGCTGAGTATGATAACAAGAATAAGCAGCGGTAAATCCGCTTCCAGACTACCGAGGGCAAGGCCATACTTGCTGATAAACCCTCCAAAAAGGGGTATGCCGACCATTGAAAAAGCAGCTACAGAAAAAGCTCCCATAGTGATAGGCATCATGTAGCCCATGCCGGTAAACTCATTTACATGCTTGCGTCCGGTCTGGTAAGCAATTGCCCCGGCACAAAGGAAGAGGCAGGTTTTCATAAAAGCATGAACGATGATGTGAAGCATGCCGGCAGCCAGCCCCCAGGGTGTGCCCAGGCCAATTCCTAAAAAAACATAGCCTATTTGTGCCACAGTCGAATAAGCCAGGCGCCTTTTCAATTCAATCTGTACAAAAGCGAAAAATGACCCGGCCAGCATGGCAACTACAGCGAGGATAATAATCAGGTGCCGAATATAAGTTTCGTGAAAGATTTCCAGCCCGAATGCGATTAAAAGGATTTTCAGAAAGGCGATAATATAAACCTTAACCACCAGACTGGATAAAATAGCGCTTGAAGGTGAAGGCGCAGAAGAGTGAGCGTCAGGAAGCCAGAGATGCAGCGGAAACAAGGCTGCTTTTACTCCGAACCCGACAACAAAAAAGCTCAGTGTAGTCCAGATCAAAATGGGATATGAATCTTTTACAAGAGCCAATTCCCGGGCAATGTAAGTTATGTTCAGATGTCCGGTTATCATATAAAGAAATCCGATCCCGAAAAGAATAAAACCGGAGCCGATTGTGGCCAATAGCAGGTATTTAAGGGCCGCTTCAGTTGAAAGACGGGTGCCCTTGGCGGCAACCAGGGCGCAGGCACTGATTCCTGTAATTTCTATTAAGACATACATGTTAAAGATATCATTGGATATAACCAGCCCGATCATTCCTGACAGGCAGAGCAGGAAGGCGGTGTAATACCAGCCGGTTACTATACGCTCCAATTCATGTTTTACCGCTGTAAAACTGTAAATCAGAATAAACAGGGAGATACCTGATATTAGCATTATCATGATACTGGATAAAGAATCAACAACGATTTCGATTCCCCAGGGGGGTTCCCAACCTGCGACATGATAGCTAATTGGTCCGCTATTTATGACATGGTAACCAATGATAATAGTAATTATAAAGACGGAACCGGCAACAAGGGTTGCCAGGGGCGCGCAGTAATCTTTTTTCCACCTTGCCAGGACGGGCATGCAAAAAGAGGCAATTAAGGGAATGAGGACGCAATAAAAAGGTAGTTTAGAAACTGTATCCATTAAGGGGTCACCTCTATTTTAATTTCATAAAGTTTGGCGCGCAGATGGTTCCGTAATATATATAGAGTTTTACTATAAGGGCCAGGGCGAAAGCTGTTACGCTAAAGCTGACTACAATTCCTGTTAACATCAAAACGGAAGGGAGAGGGTTAATGTAAAGAGCATCAGGGTATTGTGGGTCAAAAATGGGAGCGATACCGCCGTGCGCATTTCCCACTGAAATAAAAAAGAGGAAAATCGATGTTTCCATAATATTAATGCCGATAACCTTTTTTACCAGGTTGGGTTGGGTCAGGACAATCAGTGTTCCCATTGAGAACAGGATGATTGCAACGAAGTAAGGGAAATTAAGAAGAACAAGTTCGAGATCCAAAGCTTATGCCTCCTCGCTGATCATGTAGTAAACGCCAAGTATGGTGCTGGCCACGAGGATACCGATGCCAAAGTTTGAGACTGAAATAATGCCAACGCTAAAAAGAGTTCCCGGTACGCCAATCGGTCCGTGCTCATGCGGTATAATAAATTTCAGTACTTCCAAAATACCACCGATACCTACAAAAATAATTGCCGTATCAAGAATCATATGCCTGAATCTCAGATTCCAGAGCTGGCCGAAAATTAAAATGTAGAGAAGCAATCCCAGCCCTATAATCATACCGCCCGAGAAACCTCCTCCGGGTGAAATATGTCCATGCATGACAACATAAATACCGTAAAGAAGAACGAATAGAAGCATGTAACGAAAAACAACCCTGGTAGCATAATCATGCATCTTTTCTTTAGCCCCCTTTCGAGGTTAATCTGCTTTGAATAATTGTCAGATAATTGTGTTATAATCAAACGCTCCGAAAATTCCGCATGTTCAAATATTCACAATTGTACTCAAAAAAAATAGCTTTTATGGTTTATTTAAGTAAAAAACACAAAAAAACCCCTCTTACTTCTACTCTATTTTTCATCATTTTCTGGTTTCTGTCAAGATGTTTTTAAATTTAACCTAACAGCCAAATAATTATACGAATTGTTATTAAAAAGAAGGAAATAGAGGCGGTAAAGCGAATAAAAAGTTTTGATTGTTTAAATAGAAATAAGGGGTTAGCGGATGGCAGAACTATTCACAGTAGAAATCCGGGACATGATTGTTGTAAGCGTATTACCCCTCCTGATTGTGCTCATTCCAATTGCAGGTTCGGCTTTCATCGGCCTGGCTGGATTGAGATCATTTCAAATGCGCAATATACTTGCCGCTTCTGTAGCCGGTTTTTCATTCTACCTTACTGTGGAGCTTTTTTTAACTGTACTGCAGGGTTATACAGTTTTCTATCAGCTGCCACCCCTTGCCGGAATAGCAATGAGTTTTCGAGTTGATCTTACCGGCAGTGTTTTTGCCCTTTTTTCTGCTTTAATCTGGTTTTTAGCCACGCTTGTTTCTATTCCCTACATGCTACATGAACATAACCAAACCCGTTATTATGTTTTTCTGATCCTGACTCTCGGTGGTTGCCTCGGGGTTTTTTTAAGCGGTGATTTTCTCGCCCTTTTCCTGTTCTTTGAATTGATGACTCTTGCAGCTTATGCCCTGGTAGTTCACAGCCAAACTGATGAGGCTATCTATGCAGGCGGCAATTATTTGTATCTTGGTTTAATCGGGGGCCTTTCTCTGCTCAGCGGTATTATTTTGCTTAATACATACATCGGTACTGTGAATATTGCACCAATGCTGCAGGAAATTGTACTTTTGAAAGAATTGGCTGCTGTAATTGCATTTCTTATGATCATTGGATTTGGGGTGAAGGCAGGGATGATTCCCCTGCATATCTGGCTGCCTCAGGCTCACCCGGTTGCGCCTTCTCCGGCCAGCGCCCTGCTCTCGGGGATCATGATTAAAACAGGGGCTTACGGCATAATTCGTGTTGTAATTATGCTTTATACACCGGGCCAGGGTTATGCCGAAAGTGAACTATGGCATTATACGGAAAACTTTGGTCACATAATAATCTGGATGGGTATTATGACCATGCTTTTAGCGGCCCTGATGGCTGTTCTGCAGAATAATGCCAAAACCCTTTTAGCTTACAGCAGTATCAGCCAGATGGGTTATATTTTAATGGGTATCGGAGCTGCAGGTTATCTTGGCTATGACGGTCCGATGGGTTTCGGTGGTTTTTCATACCACATCATTAACCATGCTTTTTTCAAATCGGGAATGTTTATTTTTTTTGGGATCATTTACGCCCGCCTGCATGAAAAAAGGCTTGATCATCTTGGCGGTCTGTGGAGAAAGTTTCCTTTTACATGTGCCGCATTCGCAGTCTGTGCAGCAGGAATTACCGGCATTCCCGGTTTTAACGGTTATGTAAGTAAGACCCTGCTTCATCATGCCATTGTTTATGCTTATGAGCATAATTATCTCTGGGATTTATGGCTTGCAGAAAAGCTTTTTATGCTTACCAGCGGGCTGACTGTTTGTTATATTGCCAAGCTTTTCATATCATTATTCCTGGGACCGCATGCCCCGGGCCTTGAAGCAAAATTGGGAAGCATTGATAATGGAGAGACCTGGATAGAAAGATTTGTTGCAATCTCTTTCATTGGAGTAATCAGTTTTTTAGGATTGTCTTCACCTCTTATGTTAAAGAATGTGATTGTACCCATGGCCAAGGCCTTTACCTATTCAGAATATTATTTAAATTACCTGGCTAACACCGGTGTCTGGTATTTGAAAGATCTTTTTGGCATTGTTATTGCTTTCGTTCTCGGAACCGTTTTTTATATTGTGTTTAAACGAAAAGACCTTTTTTCTTTTCAACCGCCTTCTTACCTAAGTGTGGAACATACAATTTATCTGCCGGCCATTGCCCTGCTTAACAAATCTTTTACCCGGAGTGGGCGTGTTATAGACGATACTCTCAACCGGGGTTTTCACCGTGCCCCGGTCCTTTTGGCGAAGACATCCACCGGTGCAGACTCTTTTGATGAGCTTTTTTTCAGCAGCATGGGCAACTGCATTGTACAGACTACTGCCCAGACCTGGGACACCATTTATTTATCATGGATGGGCCTAGTTGAATTTGTATTTGGCGGTATCGGCCAGCACTTAAGAAAGGCTTTCATATTATTATTCAAGTTTGATTACAGTGCGCGAGGGGACAAGCGTTTTCAGGTAATCAGCATATCGAACATAGACTTTGATTTATATATTGTATTA
>JBNJHN010000040.1:0-12127 GCA_051748565.1 Bacillota bacterium
GTTAGCGCCGAATTAAGCTGGTGATAAACAAGACGATTACTGCACCGAAAGTTGCAACGAGAATCGTCGTCAGGTTAAAACCGGTGACCGTATAAGGCAATCCCAGCACCGAGGTGGAAAGCCAGCCACCGACCAGGGCACCGATGATACCAAGTAAAATGCTGCCAATCAGGCCAAAGCCCCCGCCCCGGATGATCAATGTTGCCAGCCATCCGGCAATTGCGCCAACAACAATCCACGCCAGAATACTCACTGTAAAACCTCCCTGTTAATAGTTTTTGCCTGCTTAAATTATATCAAAGTTCTGATAAGTATGTCAAAATCGGGAGGAGTAATATTTTTCTTTGATCTTCTCAGGATCGACTTTAAACCTGTAAGCCAGCAGGGCGAATATAATCAGGTAGAGAGTGCGCCAGGGGCTTTCATGGTCAAATTTACGGCTGCTGTTAATTACCGGACCTTTCAGCAAAGCTGTTTTCCCCAGGGTTCTCATGCGGTGGCTGAAATCGACATCGGCCATAATCGGCAGAGGCATAAAACCGCCCAGTTCCCGGAATGCGGAAGAACGTACAAAAATAGCACGGTCTCCGAAATAAGTACCGGTCAGGCGGCAGTAGAGGTTGCCGCCCAGGCTTAACAGGCGGTAGAAGAAGCGGCTGCCCTCAAGCTGCATGTTAAAAGCGCCGCCGACGATATCTCCGGGGATATCTTTTAGGCGGCCCAGGGTTCCCGGTGTAAGGCGGGAATCGGCATGCAAAAATAGAAGGATGTCACCGGCTGCCGCTGCAGCACCTGCATTAAGTTGTGCGGATAAGTCGCTTCTTTCCAGGGCAATTATTTCACGGGTATAGCGGCGAGCAACCTGCAGGGTTTTATCTTCGCTGGCTCCGTCAACAACGATTAATTCTAAACCCACCTGTTCGGATAAAACGCTTTCCAGGCATCCGGCCAGTAGGGTCTCTTCATTGTGAGTGGGAACAATTACAGATACCATCTTGTTCATCTGATTATCTTCTGGTGGCATTGATTAAAAATTTTAGCAGTGGCTTAGCGGCAATTTCGGCAAACCATTCGTCAGTAGCTCTTTGTACTGCCATTCCAAGGGTGGGATAAACATGAACGGTCAGGCCGATGTCCATCAGGTAGAGGCCTTTCCTGCGAGCCAGGATAAATTCGTTAATCAGCTCTCCTGCTCTCGGACCCAGGATATGTACACCCAGGAGCTTTCCTAAGGGAGAAGCAATAATTTTAACCCGCCCTCTTGTGGTCCTGTCGGTGATGGCCCGGTCATCTCCGGCGAAAGCCTGGCTGTAAATCCGGAATTTATAGTTTCGTTCCCGGCATTCCTCTTCAGTTAAGCCCAGATGAGCCAGTTCCGGGTCGGTAAAGGTGGCCCAGGGGCTACCCTGGTAATCGACGATGCTGTTAAAGGGGAACAAGGCATTGCGCACTGCTGCTTTTGCTTCTATTTCGGCGATGTGAGAGAAGCGTAAACCACCTGTACAGTCACCTGCTGCCCAGATATTCCTGGCAGTTGTACGCAGCTGTTTATTGACTACGATTCTTTCCCTGCTGTATTCAACCCCGGCAGCTTCCAGGTTTAAACCTTCTGTGTTGGCCTGCCGCCCCAGGGCCAGGAGCAAATGTTGGCCAAAAAGTTTCGCTTCTCCGGCCTCAACCAGCCAGCCCTGTTCAGTTTTTTCAACTTTGTGAACCCGGGTGTTAAGACGGATAACCAAACCCTCGTCCTGGAGCATAGCGGTCAGTTCCCCGGCCAGCTCCGCATCATCCCGGCGAAGAAGTCTTTCCCGGGAATGCACGAGGGTAACCTTTGTCCCCAAACGGTGGAAAGCCTGGGCTAATTCTGTCCCGATCGGGCCACCGCCGATTATAATCAAAGAATCAGGTTTTGCAGGCAGTTCCCAGATTTCCCGGTTAGTCAGATACCCATCCTCTAAACCTTCAATAGAGGGTACACTGGCGGAGGATCCGGTACAAAGTATGAATTTCTTTGCTTCGATAACTGTACCGTCACCCTTAACCAGGGTATGGTTGTCTTTAAAGCCGGAAGGGCCTGTGTGGATATCGACGCCATAATCATCAAGAACTCTTTTTGCCTTCGAAGCTTTGCTTGCTTCTTCACGTAACTTCCTGACATTCTCCATTGGATCAGCAGGCAGTGAGCATCCAAGGTAGGCCAGGGAAGCTTCGTGGATAAGCGCTTTGGAAGGAACACAGCCTGTCCAGGAACATTCCCCTCCAAGGCGATCTTCTAATTCCACCATGGCGGTTTGGGCTCCGAAAGCCCCTGCAGCAACCCCGGCTACCAGGCCGGCGGCCCCACCCCCGACAATTGCAACATCATATTGTTTCTTTGCCAATTGTGGTCATCCCGTTCCTTTCTTTGCTGTTCATGTTATTATATAATCAATTAATGAAATTATCAAAAAATACACCTATCAACCTGAGTTAAGGCAGGAGGGATCCGGGAAGTGGTTGAAGGAAGTGAAAATGTATTCCAGTCCCTTGCAGGGCTGCTGCGAAGCTATCCTGTTACCAGTCTGCAGGCCAATCTTGGCTTATTATGTAACCTTAATTGCAGCCATTGTCATCAGGCTGCTTCACCGCAGGAAGATAAGATTATGTCCTGGGAGATTATGCAGCAGATTATCAGGGCGGTAGATCAGGGTGGCATTAAACTTGTCGATATTACAGGCGGCGCGCCCGAACTGAATCCCAACCTGCGCAGTTTCGTCAAAGGTCTTAACAGGCCGGGAGTTGATATTAAGCTGCGGACGAATCTTGTCGCCCTGGTTGAGCCCGGGCAGGAGGGGCTGGCAGAATTTTTTCGCGACAATAATGTGAACCTGGTTGCTTCACTTCCCTGTTACCAGGAAAAAAATGTCCGTGACCAGCGCGGTGAAGGAGTATTCGGTAAGAGCATTGCCGCCCTTAAGATCTTAAATGATCTCGGTTTCGGAAAAGAGGATAAGCTCAGGCTGGATCTTGTCTACAATCCCGGCGGAGCTTTTCTTCCGGGTGGACAGGATGAGCTGGAGACAACTTACAAGAGAGAGCTGCAGCTGCGCTACGGTATTGGATTTAACAGGCTCTTGGTAATAACCAATATGCCGATCGGCCGTTTTCGGAATATGTTGTCACAGAAAGGGCAGCTCAAAGTTTACCTTGAACTTTTAAAGTGTTCTTTTAACCGGGGCGTGCTTCGTGACCTCATGTGCCGAAGCCAGGTTTCGGTGGGCTGGGACGGGACACTTTATGATTGCGATTTTAACCTTGCACTTGATTATCCGTTATCAATTAAAAAAGCCCATATCAATAATTTTAACAGGAATTTATGTAGTGAAAGATTTATTGTCACCGGTGATCACTGCCTTGGCTGTACTGCTGGAGCGGGGTCTTCTTGCAGTGGTGCCCTTGCGGAAGGGGCGAAGTAGGTGAGATTGATTATCTTTACCCGCTACCCGGAAGCAGGCATTGTAAAAACCCGCCTTATACCCGCCCTCGGCCCGGAAGGGGCGCAATTGCTGCACCGCGAGATGACCGAATACACTATCAGACAGGCCCGCAGGGTTGATTGCGACCTGGAAGTACGTTATAGCGGTGGCAGCCGGGAGTTGATGGCAGAGTGGCTGGGCGAGGGACTTTCTTACAGGAAGCAGGAAGGGGATACCCTGGGGGAAAGAATGCAGGATGCCGCCGCTAAGGCCTTTTCAGCCGGAAGTAATAAAGTAGCAATGATCGGAACCGACTGCCCGGGCCTGACAGCAGAACAGATCAAGAAAGCTTTCGGCTTGCTTGATCAAGCGGACCTGGTCTTAGGCCCTGCTTTCGACGGCGGCTATTACCTGATTGGTATGCGCCGGCCCCATGATATTCTCTTCAGGGATATTCCCTGGGGAAGTGAATTTGTTCTCAAAGTTACCCTCGAAACAGCGGAAAAATTAAAGCTTAAAACAGCACTGCTTGAAAAGCTTACCGATATTGACTGCCCCGAAGACCTCTTAAAATGGCCTTAAGTGTTTATAGCATATTTTGGCTGAAGCAGTGTGCCGGAAGCAGAATAACAGCCATCTTGCGAAGAAAATTTCTACCCCCAGCAAAAAGGGGTTAAAAAGGTTCTCTGTGGAGAAGATCAGATTTGCACACCCCCGGATGAGAACTATAATGCGCCGGACTGCAAAGTCTATTATGTTTGCTCCACCTAATGTGCGGAAGAGTTGGAGAATAAGTTATCGGTTTGTACTCCGGTATCAGGCCTGAAATACTTAATGAGCAGGATTGAAGAGGTGAGCAGTGAAAGTGGTGTTGCCAGTGTCCGGGTACATAAGTTGCCCAAAGAGAAGAAATAATAAGGTCAGGTGAGATAGTCACCCGTACATTAAATAATAACGATTTAACCGGAGCCCGACCGATTTTGAATAATTGCTTGTCACAGGCGCCCTCTTTTTACCCGGGAGGGCGCTTAATTAAATAACATAACATGATATAATTATGACAGGTTAATAATTTGCGTGTTTTTCAGATAGGGAGGACCCTGATAAATGGGTATAATTATCCTGGCAGTATTGGCAGCGTTAATTCTGATCTATTACTTGTGGAAACGAAGCCAAAAGGGATGGAACAAAGAGAGTGCTTTGAGAGAGGAATGCAGGCGCCTGCTCAGACTTCCCCCTGATGCCGCCGATGAAACCATCGACAGGTACATTAAGAGCTTGCAGGAACGCCATCCCGACCACCCTGAAAAATGGTACCTGGAAAAAATAATACACGATTTAAAAAGGGATCGCTAAATAAAATATTTCAGAATATTAATTATTTACAGTAATTATTTGATTTTTTAGCAGGAGTTATGTGAACTTTGTGGAAGTATTTAATAGTTATTATTCCAATAGGAGGGTTGCCTGGAAAAAGCAGTTAAGGCATGGGATTGACTGACTATTCCCAATGAAGGAGTCAACGGACTATGCAAATATTAAAAGTCTCAGCAAAGTCTAACCCTAATTCAGTAGCCGGAGCTTTAGCAGGAGTTATCCGAGAAGATGGGAAAGTTGAACTGCGGGCAATCGGAGCAGGAGCTCTTAACCAGGCCATAAAAGCCCTGGCGATTGCCAGGGGGTATGTTGCCCCAAGCGGCATTAACCTTATCTGTATCCCTGCGTTTATTGATGTTGAAATAAATGGTGATGCCAGAACAGCGATAAAAATTACTGTTGAACCCCGGTAAACAGTTTTTCATTGTAAGGAGGCAGCCCGTAACAGAATTTTGTTCACGGGCAATAAAGTATGGCTAAAATATTAATCGTATATTACAGCCGAACCGGGCATACCCGAAAAATGGCCGAAGCAGTAGCAGTGGGAGCCAGGGGAACAGGTGCAGAGATCAATCTTTGCGAAGTAAATGATTGTTCCATGGATCAATTGCTTGAATATGATGGTATTATTGCCGGCTCTCCCACTTATTATGGCCTGGTCTCCGGGCCCCTTAAGGAATTCTTCGATCGCAGCATAGTGCACCACGGCAAATTGGAAGGCAAAGTAGGGGGAGCATTTTCCAGTGCCGGCATCCTCGGCGGCGGCAGTGAAACTACTCTTTTGAGCATTCTGCAGATGATGCTTGTCCATGGCATGATAGTGCAGGGTCAGGCCCGGGGAAACCATTACGGCGCTGTCTCTATCGGTGCCCCCGATGAAAAAGCGCTTGAACAATGCCGTGAGCTGGGGAAAAGAGTAGCAAGGTTGGCCTTAAAGCTATTCGGTTAAAGGTGTTTGCCGCATTTACTTAGATTCACTTTTTATATTCAATTCCTACTTACTTTTACAGGGCAGCTAGCTGTAAAAGCTTCTGTTAATCTTCCGGTTGTTTATAGTTCCGTCACTGTTGTGTTCTTTAATAAAGGTGCCTTCTTTTATTTCTTCAAAAGCCAACTGCAATTCCTCTTTTGTGTTCATCACAACCGGGCCGCCCCATTCGATTGGTTCGTTTAAAGGGTTCCCGGAAAAAAGCAGAAATCTTAGGTTTTTATCCCCGGCATTTAACTTCATCTCATCACCCTGCCCGAATAATACAGCCTGTTTTGCAGGAAGCACCCTGTTATTTTCAGCCGGCAGAATGGCTGAACCATTGATTATATAGATAAAGAGTGTGTTTTGGGAATCTGTTTCGAATGAAAAAGAACGGTGTGGATTTACTGAAACATCCAAATAGATTGGCTGAACTGTGATTTCTTCCATCGGGCCTCTGACGCCGCGATACTCTCCCGCGATGACCCGGACTCTGCTCTGATCAGTTTCGACAAGGGGTATATCCGACTGTTTAAAGTCCCTGTATTTTGGAACAGTCATTTTATCTTTTGCCGGCAGATTGATCCACAGCTGTGTGCCGAGCATTTTAGGAGCAGCCTGCGGCATTTCCTGGTGGATAATGCCGCTGCCGGCAGTCATCCACTGGCAGTCGCCATCGGTTATAACCCCGGAGTTGCCGATACTGTCTCCATGCTGCACTTCACCCTGGAGCAGGTAGGTAACAGTTTCGATTCCGCGGTGAGGATGCCAGGGAAACCCTTTGATATAGGTTTCCGGATTTTCACTGTCAAAAGCATCCAGCATTAAAAAAGGATCAAAATCCTCAACATCAGGTTTTCCGATAACCCGGATCAAATGAACACCTGCGCCGTCTACTGTATCTTTACCTTTTACTATTTTTTTTACTTTCCTGATCATAATCTTACACTCCTTACAATTACCATAAATGTAGTTGTTTAAGATTAAACATATTTTCTATCGAGATTATAGTATTAAAGCTGATAGAAGTCAAAAAGGCCTTAGCTCTAATTTGGCCTGCCGGCAAGACTGCCCGAGAAGTAGATATACCTTCTACAAAATGTATCGAGCTGAAGATTCTTTTCCTCTTTCTTATCCTCTGGGCGGACGGGGTCCGAAATACTGGTAGTACTGTACTTTAATATTTCCGTGATACAGCTTGCGCCGCTTGGAAGCTTTTTTGCCAAAAAGGGACTCAAAATTTTCACTGGCTGTTAGGATGTAAAAAGACCATGTATCCAGTTTTCTAAATAGCCTGCCCATTTCTTTATACAACCGCTCAACTTCTTTTATAGTGCCCAATCTCTCCCCGTAGGGGGGATTACAGATAATCTTCCCGTATTTTTTCCTTGAGCTTAGCTCGGAAAGCGGCCTGGCCTGAAAATGGATTAACTGGTCGACTCCTGCTTCTACAGCGTTTTGCCGGGCAACCCCGATTAAATCAGCATCCATATCAGTTCCACTCAGATCAAGTTCACGTTTGTACTCAGCAAGGTCATGGGTCTCCTTACGGGCCTGGCGCCAGTGTTCCCTGGCTAATGTGGGCCACTGTTCGGAAACAAAGGTCCGGTTCATGCCCGGCGCTATATTCTGCCCGATCAAAGCTGCCTCGATTGGAATTGTTCCGGAACCGCAGAGCGGATCGACCAGGGTGATATCAGGCTGCCAGCGTGCAATTTGGACCAGGGCGGCAGCCAGGGTTTCCCTCAGCGGTGCTTCGCTGCCGGCAGTGCGGTAGCCCCGTTTGTGCAGACCGGCACCGCTGGTGTCGATGGTCAGGGTAGCAATATCTCTCAACATTGATACTTCAATCCGGTATAAAGGGCCGTCTTCTTTGAACCATTCTGTTCCGTAGCGCTTCTTCATGCTCTCGGCAACCGCTTTTTTAACGATAGCCTGGCAGTCGGATATACTGAACAGGGTTGATTGAACGGATTTGCCGTCTACAGGGAAAGCAGCATCCTCAGGGAGCAGATCAGACCAGGGCAGCGCTTTTGTCTGTTCAAAAAGCTCGTCGAAGGTTACCGCTCTGAACTCGCCCACTTTCAGGCGAATACGATCGGCAGTGCGCAGCCAGAGGTTTGAACGGCAGATAGCGCTTTCATCAGCATGGAAGGTCACTTTGCCGTTTTCCACGGTAACCTGGTCGTAGCCCAGGTCTTTAACCTCCTGTGCGACTATGGCTTCCAGGCCAAAGGTGGCCGTGGCAATCAGTTCAAGTTTAGACATGATTTTTCTCCTTGCAACTGCATTTTTAGGCGAAGCAATGTTTTTTTAATAAGCTACAGCCGGTCGATATCATTCAGGCATTGTTACAGAAGGCCGCACTGCTTCATAATGTCGGCCAGCTGTTCTCTTTCATTATCGTTGAGAGGCAGCAGAGGCAGGCGTGGAGGGCCGCCGTAGTGGCCGAGCATGTCGAGGGCTGCCTTAAGCCCGGCCACGCCCCAGCGCACCGTAACCGCATAGTTGATTTCGAGCAGGCTTAACTGCAGATCTTTAGCCCGGTCCAGGTTGCCTTCTTTATAAAGGGTTGTTATACTCACACATTCTTCGGGCATGATGTTGGCCAGGGCCAGTATCCCGCCGGCTGCTCCCAGCAGCAGCGCCGGCAGCATAATTCCGGCTGATCCGGCGAGCACACTAAAATCAGCTCTGCAATTATTAATCACTTCCCCGAGTTGAACGATATTACCCGAGCTATCCTTTAAGCCCACGATATTGGGATGTGTGGAAAGGCTGCAGATCAATTTGGCGCTCAGGTTTAAATCGGTATTACGGGGCATGTTGTAAAGAATGACCGGCAGTGGAGAGTTCTCGGCCACGTGTAAGTAGTAATTGTGCAGAACCTCATCACTTAAGTTGCCCTTAAAATAGCTGGGGTTTAAGATTAAGACTGCATCTGCTCCGCCTTCGGCAGCGGCACGGTTCAGGCTGCTTGTTGCCCTTGCCGACTCGCAGCCCGTACCAACAATGACTTTTTTTCCCGCAGTTAGGTTTTCACGTGTAAAGGCAAAAGCCTTTATTTTTTCGTCGTGATCGAGCAGCGCTGCCTCCCCGTTGGTACCTCCGAACACAAGGCCCTGCAGGGAGGTCTGCCCCCACCACCGCAGGTTGCCTCGCAGGGCTTTCCAGTCGATTTCTCCTCCGGAATTAAATGGTGTGGGAATAGGCGCATAAGTACCGTGAAACATCTAAATCACCAGCCTAATGTAATTTGAGTTTTCCCTTGTCACCGTTAACCCGGGTTAACGGTGACAAGTCATCCAACGTTAATTATACTATATACCAGGCGGCAAGATACAAGGTTGATAAATGCATAGAGTGACAGTCTTGATTTGCGAAATAAATTTTATCCGGCTTGCAGACCACCAAAAAGTGACCTGATCTGCGAATATATATATAGAAGGTCGGGTAATCTCTTTAAGTGACTGCGAAACGAGTAACCATACGAGCTAATTGTTGTTTGGAGAAGAGGTGAACCCTTCCTTGAAGCAGGACAACCTGAATCTCTTGCTCGAGGCTGCAGCTTCGGGCGATAATTTGGCCCGAGAAAAGTTAATTGAGCAATATCGGCCATTTGTTTTTAAGGAAGCACAGAGAGTTTGCCGTCGTATTTTAGAGTGGGGCCGCGATGATGAGCTGAGCATTGCTTTAATTGCATTTAATGAAGCCATAGATGCTTATAATAATACAAAAGGCAGCTCCTTTGAAAATCTATGCAGGTTGGTGATTAGAAGGCGGCTGATCGACTTTTTCCGAAAAGCAGATAATACGGGCGATGCCATACCTGCGGAAAAGGTTATCTCTCAATCCGTGATTGAAGAAGACTGGGAGCAGGCGGAACGCGAAGCAGAAATTGATCTATACAGAAAAATTTTAAATGATTTCAATCTTGACTTTGAAAGGGTGGCTGTAGCCCAGCCCAGTCATAAACAGACAAGGGGAAAATTGCGGCGGGCCGCAAAAATTTTGGCCGGCAATCAAGAACTGATGGATTTTCTTTATAGCAGCAGGAACCTGCCCAAACGCCGGTTGTGTGAGCTGGCTGGTTTGACATCACGAATGCTTGATCGGGGCCGAATTTATGTAATTGCCCTGGCCTTGCTGCTTTCCAGGGAGGATTTACCGCATTTAAGAGATTATGCCCGTGAACTTGCGGGCAAAGGAGATAAACCGGGATGAAAATAGTACGGGGCCTTGTGCTTGAAGTAAAAAGCAAGCATCTTATCTTACTGACCCCCGATGGCGATTATCAAAAAGTGCCGCACCCGGGGGGAGTTATAAAACGGGGCGATGAAATAACCTGCCGCTCATCTGTTAGAATTTGGCCGAAAACTTTTGCCGCCGCGGCACTAGTCGCTGCTGCAGCATTGATTTTAATCACGATTTTGCCTCTCGGTATTCAGGATGGCGGATTTATTGGAAACGATGATAGCGTAGATCCTGTTTATGGTTACCTTATTTTTGATATAAACCCCAGTTTTGAGTTGGTTTACAACCAGGATTTGGAAGTAACTGCCATGCAGCCTCTCAATGAAGATGCAGTCTTGCTGCTTCAGGGCCTGGAACTAAACGGAAAGCTTTACGATACTCTGGAATGGCTGCTGGAACGTTCTGTTAGCTTGGGATATCTCGATTCCGACCAGGAACAAAACTTTATATTTATAAGCCTTATTCAGCCAGGTGAAATAGAAGTGGTTCCTGAACTTTTGGCGGACTTTATCGAAGAAAATTTGAGTTACCTTGGCATATCGGGATCTGTGGGGATATTTGAAACGGACAAGCAGGCCCATGAAAAGGCAGCTGCTGCCGGGATTTCTATAAACCGTTACCTCTTGCTGGAAGCCCTTGGTGAACATCACGGAGAAGAAATCTCTTTGGATGATCAAAACCTGGGTGAGCTTATCCGCGGTCTGGAAGGTAGAGAAATTGCGAGCCTTGTAATTTCAACGTTCAGGCCTGAACTGCCTCCGCAGGTTCCTGTCGATTCCAATGGATTGCCCGGGGGCGGAGTTTTGCCGGTTGATAAGCCAGGCAAACCAGACATACCAGACAAACAAGGCAAACCAGGCAAAGCAGATGATGAGAAAGGTCTGGATGGCCTTCCCGGCCGTCCCGATTTTGTCCCTCAGGTACCTTCCGGGGATAATGAAGGATCCGGCCCTCCCGACTCGGTCCCGGTGTTTTCAAATTAGAGAATTTATTTTTTGATCACGACGACCACCGAAAATTTAGACTTATATCGAATATATTTATAAAGTAATTGGAAAGAAGTGCACAGGTAAAAATAATTTTCCGCGATTTGATAACCTTAAGGAGGTTGATTGTTTATGAAAAAGTCGATTATAATTGCCCTGGCCTTGATCTTACTGGCCGGAAGCGGAATTGCTTTTGCTGAATACGGCTCCGGAATAAAACTGCTAGGTTTAAATGCTGAAACAGAAGAAATGGAAGAAGAAAATAATGATGAGGAGCGTTCACCGGTAGCAGAGGCCGTCCATGAGGCCTTAAGCGGTGATCCTGATATCACTCCGGAAGATGAAGAAGCTTTTGGAGAAGCCGTTTCGGAGCGGGCTAAAGACCCGGATATAGATCTAGGCAAAGAAGTATCTGAAGCAGCCCGTGGAGCCGGAAATGATAATGATGAAAATAATGATGAGGAGCGTTCACCGGTAGCAGAGGCCGTCCATGAGGCCTTAAGTGGCGATCCTGATATCACTCCGGAAGATGAAGAAGCTTTTGGAGAAGCCGTTTCGGAGCGGGCCAGAACAATGGGAGCTGAGCTTGGACGAATTGTTTCCGAAGCAGCCCGCGGAGCTGCTGCCAGCAACAGGTAAAGAAGCACGGGGACGAAGCACGGGGACGGAGTTCCTGCTTCAGTCTAAAAACCTCAAAAAAAGGTCCGGGTTTCCCCGGGCCTTTCCTTATAAACATCAGTTTCATAAAATGAGGTGTGGTGTTCAATATTTGAATCCCTTGTTATTTAGCGCCCACCTGTATTTGCGGTATTGCCGTTACCGTTACCATTGTTATTTCCATTTCCATTTCCATTACCGTTACCGTTACCGTTACCATTGCTTTTACCAATACTGCCGTTAGCAGTTCGGGCTGCTTCGGATACTTTTTGACCAAGCCCCCCTGCCCGGGCATTTTCCGATACTGCTTGTCCAAAGCCTTCATCACCGGGCTTTAATCCATCAGGGTTATCATCATTAGCGGTCAGGGCCTTATGAACAGCCTTGGCTACTTCTGATATTTCGTCTTCGGGGTCTTCAGGGTCTTC
>JBNJHN010000040.1:12227-17146 GCA_051748565.1 Bacillota bacterium
TCTGGGTCTTCAGGATCCTCGGGGTCTTCAGGATCCTCAGGGTCTTCAGGGTCTTCTGGGTCTTCAGGATCCTCTGGGTCTTCAGGATCCTCGGGGTCTTCAGGATCCTCGGGATCTTCAGGATCCTCTGGGTCTTCAGGATCCTCGGGGCCTTCACTTGTGAAGACATCTTCAACGTCATCAACGGATTCTGCATTCACTCCCATAAAACCTACCTCGGGGCCGAATTCGGCAAATACCACCCCACCTCCGGCCAAAAGCACAACCAGCAGTACGACCAATATTGACTTACTCATCCAGCAGAAAACCTCCTTTCGAATTGACCATGGGATTTAACTGCCAGATAAAAAAATCCTTATCCGGCGGCCTGGCGATCATAGTTCGTTATCGAACTTTAGACCCATGGCTTTGCGCGCCTTCCTTTCGGAAGGGTTGCCCTTATCAGTTAGGATTTCAATATTGGTATAATATTAACGCAATTTACCTGAGCTGTCAACAGCTCGACGAGAGTTTTTAGCTTCCATGCTGGCTGTCAGGCCCTGTATTTACACGGCCGGAATTCGTGTTATCGGGTACCATGACCTGTTATATTAAACCGAAATAGGATATTATAAAACCAGGTCCAGACTTACCTGGCAATGCATTTTGAATTTCCAATTTCTTAAATGGACGGGGTGTTTTTTATGCTCGGTTATATAAAAAAGTTTGTTATTTTAGCCATTATTTTTCTCTCGGTATTGTTTGTCCTCTTTGTAATCAACCAAACTAACCAGGTTGTAAATCTTGCCGGTAATGTCCATCCCCTGCTGGGTCAAATTGTGCTCTTTACCCTGCTTGCAGTTTATTCCGCTATAATTGTCATACCACTGGTGGCAATTCTGAAGAGACCGGCAGTTCTATTTCCTCCGGAAGATACTGAAGGTGAGGCTTACAGGGCTTTCATCGAAAAACTGGCAGCAAGACTTAAAAAGAACCCCAATGTTGAAACTGCCGATATTAATCCTGATGATATATCATCTATGGAAGAAGCTCTGAAAGGTTTAAATAATAAGGCCGATGATAGTATCAAGTCGGCAGCTGCGAACGTTTTTATCATGACGGCGATTTCACAATACGGCGCCCTCGACGCAGTTATTGTTGCCCTGGCCCAGTTCCGCATGATCTGGCAGGTAACCCTGCTTTATAACCAACGCCCTTCCCTGCGAGAGTTAACCTACCTCTATGGCAACGTATTCGCCACCGCCTTTCTGGCAACGCGGATTGAGAATTTAGACCTCCTGGAAGACCAGCTGGAGCCGGTAATCGCTTCCATCATGGGCAGCTCTTTTTCTTCTATGACACCGGCTTTAAACACTGCAGCAAATATTATAACCAATTCTGTAATCCAGGGTTCGGCCAACGCTTACCTGACCCTCAGGGTTGGAGTAATCACCAAAAACTACTGTGCCTCCCTGACCAGGCAGGATAGAAGTCAGCTGCGCCGCATTGCTGCAATCCAGGCTGCTGCCTTGCTGACAAAAGTCCTCGGATCATCAACCTATAACGTTACCAAGGCTGTTATCCGGGCTACGGCAAAAACAGGGAAGAGGCCTTTTCGCTACGGACAAGATGTTGTTACCAGATCGTCGAGAAAAACCTGGGATGCCGGAAAGACAACCCTGCGCAAGAGCGAAGCGCTGGTTAAACGCCTTGGTTTGTCCTTGAAGGACAGCGGTAAGAGATTCAGGCTTTACTTTGTCAAGCCGAAATCTGAAAAATAGGACAGGCTTTTTGCAGCCGGTATTACCCGGTCTCCCTGATTACGTGCGGTCCGATTGCAGAAAGGTTTTTACACCCGGTCAGAAGCATTGCTCTTTTTAGCTCATTATGGAATTGCTTGTATAAAAGGCTTACACCTTCCCTGCCTCCTCCGACTGCGGCAATTGCAACAGGGCGGCCAATCAGAACGGCTTCGGCGCCCAGGGCAAGAGCCTTAAGCACATCCTCTCCTGAGCGAATGCCGCCGTCTATAAAGATCCTTACAGCCCCTTTAACCGCTGCTGCTATTTCAGGCAGCACTTCTGCCGTCCCCGGTGTAGAATCCAGGGCCCTGCCGCCGTGGTTTGAAACTACTATTCCTGCCGCCCCGCCGTCAACGGCTTTAACAGCTTCATCAGCAGTCATAATTCCTTTCAGGATTACCGGCAGAGTTGTGCTTCCGGTGATTTTTTTAAGTTTCAAAACAGAGAGAGGACCAACCTGCTGGTTAACCCGGTTAAGGTTTTCAAAGCCGGCGGCATCGATATCAATTCCTACGGCAGTAACACCACTTTCTTCGGCTTTCTTTATGCGCTTGATTATTTCACCCGGTTCCCGCGGTTTGATAATAGGAATGCCCTTGCCCCCGGCAAGTTCCTGTATGGCCAGCAGGCCCATTCCGTAAAGGGGCGGATCAGGGGAATCCCCGGTAAAGGCGAGCACAGCGGCAGTTTCCGCGCCGGCCACCTGGTCGCAGATAAATTCATAATCATCTACGTTTGCTAAAAAGTTGTAAGTGGTCTCACACATTGGTGCCCCCATGACCGGCAAAGCAAGCTTGATCCCGAAGAGCTCATAACTTGTATCGGGAACAGCTGCCCGATGTATAGTGCGCAGGTTTAACAGGATCCTGTCGAAAGCGGCTTTGTTTCGTTTAAAACCGGTCCGGTTGCCCCTGCCTCCCATGCCGGGCACCCCGCTGATACAGAATCTGCCGTCGCAAACAGGACATACCAGGCAGATCCCTTTCAGGCGCTGGCGGGCAACGTCATGAATTTCTTTTAAATTAGCCATTTAATGCCCTCCTGACCAAGGTTGCTTCCAGGTAAAGGTTAAGTATTATTAATTAATTTTCCCTAAAAACACTGCAGATAATTTCGATAACCTCATCATTGCCCAGGCTGCTGGGGCCGTCATTATCCTGCAGACCGTAGCTGCCAAAATCAGAATGGTTTAACCCCTCAAACTCTAATATTGATGCATTCCGAGGAAGATTTGACTTTGCATCCCTGTAGTTGTCCCAGTTAATTACACCGTCCTGCAGACCTATAACCGAAACAACAGGCCCTTCAAATCCCCCGATATATTGATCGCAATATGAACCAAAGATAAATAGACCGTATACATTTTCCGGATTATCGGCAACGAACCTGCAGGCCGAAATGCCGCCCAGTGAGTGGCCGCCAACCCAGGCCTGCTCAAGATCGTATTTATCTATTATCCTGCCGGCAGCATTAATATCGAATATGGCTGCATTGAAAGGTGCCTTGATGATATAAATATTTGTCTGCAGGCAGGCAGCCGTGCGCCCCATCTTATAGAGATAAGCTTCCGGGTCAACCAACCCGCCCGGGTAATAAATTATCGGCGGCTGCCCAGGTTTGAAGTCGGCCGGCCTGATCAAAAAGTAGCTGCTATCCTCGCTGATGGTTACAGTATCATCTGCCATTATCAAGGCCAGATAGTTGGCGTCCGCCTGCCTGGTTTGGGTCTGAACATATAACCAGGAAGCTCCTGCGCCCAGGACAATTAGGATCAGTCCGATCACAGCAGCTTTCTTGATGATATTTTTAAGTCGGCTCGGCCTATTTTGGCCTGGCAATACAATCCCCCCCCATGTCGTCAGGGCCGCTACCCTTTGATAAAGCAGCCTGCAGCGCTGAAGTTCAGCAGAAGCGATGAAAGCAGCGGCTAAGTCATGGCACATGAAAATTACTGCAAATCTACATTTAATTAATTATACAGCCGACTCTTTTTACCTGCCAGGATGAGGTTAATCTATTAATATCCATGCTAATTTCTGATGGGAATAATGATCAACGGAATTGTGGGTGATCGTTCATTGGCAATAGTCAAAAAATAAAGTATAATGAATTTATTATATTTGGAATCGGCCAGGTTTATGCATTGGATGCAGGCAAGATGAATTGAATAGACGTGTTTATCGGCCATAACTCCAGAAAGGAGGATTTATAATGAGTCTTTACCTGATGTATGGCAAGTACCAGACGGGCACCAGTAAGGATATCAGCGCCGAGCGAACAGAAAAGGCCAGGCAGATAATTGAAGAAAATGGCGGTACTCTTAAAGCCGGTTACGCGGTGCTGGGCAGATCCGATCTGCTTTTTATCGTCGATTTTCCGGACATTGCCGGTGTGGTCAAAACCTCTTTGACGATGAAGGATATGTTTGGCATTAGTTTTTCCACAAACGGTGCGATGACCATTGAAGAATTTGACAAACTTTTTTAAATTAACGCAGCTTATTTATGCTCAGGGTAAAACAGCATGAATGTTTCTGTTTTGCCCTTATTTTCATGCCCGGATCCCCAAAGTGAAGGATTTGATTCTATGAAACTAAGACCGGCAGGCATTGATGATATGGCTGTCTTGAAGAAATGGGACGCCAAAAAACATGTTATTGAGGCCAGCGGTGATGATGAGCCATATGATTGGGATAATGAAATTCCCCGCAGGGTTGATTGGAGGGAAATACTAATCGCCGAAATGGATGACAAGCCCATCGGCGCTATCGTAATTATCGATCCTGAATTAGAAGAGACCCATTTTTGGGGGGATGTAGAGCCGAACCTGCGGGCAATCGATATCTGGATTGGGGAAGAATCAGATCTAAACCGTGGTTATGGAACCCGAATGATGACCCTCGCCCTGGAAAACTGCTTTGATAACCCGCAGGTAAAAGGTGTTATTGTCGATCCACTGGTTAGTAATACCGGAGCGATTCGTTTTTATGAACATATGGGTTTCAGACGTATTGGCCGCCGCAGCTTTGAAGGCGATGATTGCTTTGTCTACAGACTGGAGAGAAGAGACTGGCTTAAACGAAAAATAAGGATGGTGTAAGGTTTTAAGTGAGCGATCGCACTTTCTCCGCGATCGGGC
>JBNJHN010000041.1:0-16927 GCA_051748565.1 Bacillota bacterium
GGTCTTACTTTTTAAAGGACCGTTCCTTTTTTTTAAGGTCATTTTGGGTATTTTAAAAAAGGGTTTTTTGTGGTCTGTGAGAAATATATTTTTTTATTCATATATTATTTTTTACAGGAGGTAAGTGATGACAGATCAAGATCTAACAGAAACAAATCAAAATAAAGCAATGATCATAAATACACCCGATGATCAAATTAAAGTTGAACCACTGCTGACGCGAATCAGGCGAATTGCAGAGAGTTCAAATACTATTACTTTTGTTGGTTCAGCTGCGGGAAATGATGAAAAGCAGGCTGTGACACTCACCTGGGGGCAGCTTCACCAGGATGCCAGTTCGATGGCTGCCATACTGCAGGCAAAAGGTGTTCAGCCTGGAGACCATATTGCGCTTCTGGGTCCGACTACACGTAACCTTGTTACTGCCATTCAGGCTGTATGGTTAGCCGGTGGCAGTGTCAGTATGATTCCAATTCCGATGCGGTTTAGCTCTGTGGAGGAATTTGCCGGCCAAACAAGGGCATTAATGCTGCACGGCGATATCAGGTTGCTTCTGCTTGATCCTGACCTGGCTGCATTCCATGAATCAAAACCCGGTGATCCACCGGTCATGCTTCTCGATGAGCTCGAGCCGGGACAGGATCGTCCGACTGTCGATGAATATAAAGAAGTACCTTACGATCCCGAGCGTCTGGCTATTTTACAGTTCACATCAGGTTCAACTTCAAACCCGAAAGGGGTAATGCTCCCTCATCGTATCCTGGAAGCCAATATTGCCGGAATGATCGAAGCCGCACAGGTGGTCCCTGAAGACATTTTTGTTTCATGGCTGCCCCTATATCACGATATGGGCCTGGTCGGATTACTTACAGTCCCGATGGTCTCCGGTTGTTCGCTGGTTCTGGCATCGCCACAGGATTTTCTATCCCGGCCGGCTGATTGGATGCAATGGATACATGAATATAAGGGAACAGTTACTTCGGGACCAAATTTTTCATGGGTTTTAGCTACTCGTGCTTTCCGAAGGATGACAGATAAAGGAGAAATTTTAGATTTGTCACGGGTACGCCTTGCACTTAACGGAGCAGAACCGGTTGATCCGGATGTTGTGGAAAAATTAATAAAGGCTGCTGAACCGCATGGTTTCAGGGGTGAAGCAGTATTTTGCGCCTTTGGCATGGCCGAGCTTTCCCTCGGCGGGACTTTTCCTCCCCCTTTGCGCGGTATGGCTGTTGATAGTGTCGATCGAAAAGCACTCGAAGGCGAAAGAATTGCCCGGTCTACTGATCCGGGAGATGAAGGTTCACGGTCTTTTCCTTTGCTCGGTTTGCCTATACCCGGCCTCGAAATGCGCATCCGGAATCTGGAAACCGGGGAATTAAGAGGGATACGTGAAGTCGGAGAACTTGAAATAAGGGGCACATCGGTTACTACAGGTTATTATAAGCGGCCGGATCTTAATAAAAGCCTCTTTAATGATGGCTGGCTGAAGACGGGAGATCTTGCCTATTTTGTAAATGGGCCGGATGGCGGACCACCGGAACTTATTTTGTGCGGTAGAATAAAAGATGTCATAATCATTGCCGGCCGGAATATCTTCCCTGAAGATATAGAAAGGGCTGTTGGCGGAGTGGAAGGAGTGCGGGCCGGAAATGTGATTGCTTTTGGGGTAGAGGGCAGCAAGCGGAAGGAAAATATAGTTGTCGTTGCTGAAGTCCGGGCAGATGATCTTGCAGCTGTGAGGAGAGAAATTCGTGAGCAGGTTATTGCAATAGTCGGCTTCCCGCCCCGTGACATTGTCCTGGTCCAGCCGGGCACAATGCCGAAAACAAGTTCCGGCAAATTACAGCGCAGCCTGAGCCGCACCCAGTACCTTAAACGGGAGTTAAAAGCAATGGAACCGGCATGATCTTTATACCTTAATACAAAAAAATAAAGCAATGAAAAGGGGAGGGGCCATTTCGGCCTCTCTTTTGATCAGAGAGCATGTAATCAGTAAAATCCAAAAAGTGCAGTGATCAGAAAGCCGGTTGCCATAACCACTGCCAGCATGGGCAGCGTTAGTAAAATAAATTCTTTAATTTCAATTGAATAATATTCCTTGGTCAGTGAAAAACAGGGATGAGCGGGCGATATAATATGGCCGGCAGTCGATCCGGCATAAATGTAAGCCAGGTAAGCGGTATAAACTGCACCACCAACCGGGATCAGGGGCATAAATAAAGGAAATAGGATGACCACGCTGGCCGAGTTGTCACCGGTAAGCATGCCAACGAGAAAAGAGATTACGGCAATCAGCAGGATAACCGGCAAACCAAGTTCCAATACCAGGTTGGTCATATCCAGAATAACCCCGGTCTGGGCGAGCATTTCTTTATAAAGCATGATTCCGGCGATGACCAGTGCTACCTGGATTTTTAAACCAGGAAGCAGCATCGTGCGCAGGCGTTGAATGAGCTCCGAACTCTTATTGCTGCGTGGCAGGTAATTGAAGATAGCCAGTGTGATGCCAGCCATAAGGGCAAAAGGAAAATAAAGGTCAAAACCTACTACCAGAATAAGAATGATTATCAATGGAAGGATGCTTTTTATAAGCAACCCTGTTCTGCGCCAGGAAAATGAAATGCTGTGCTCCTCTTTTAAGCCGCTGTAACCTTTAAAGAGGAAAAAAAAGCCGAAGATAGTACCGATCAACGTCAGTGGTAAATTATGCAGGAAAAAAAGGCCCAAACTGACTCCGGATAACTCGGAGGCAATAATTAAACTTGGGAATAGGGGGAATATGAAATAAAGGACATGCCTGAACCAGTTGTTTATAACTGCCTGGCGAACCGGGGAAACTTCCAGCCTGGTTCCCGCTTCGGCACATAGAGGGGCTGAAAGAATTGCGCCGCCCGGTACAGTAAGCATGCCGATTAACATGGGCATTGTGGCAGCAATGATACGAATATCGGATACCAGGGCATTCAGGTTCAGGATAATCTCGCCTATGGAACCAGTTTCTCTGAGGATGTGGCCCAGGACTCCAAGCAGCAGGATGCTGATCATTAACATAATGGTGATATTGTTCCACAGCCCAGCAGTTAGAACATTCAAAAAACCGGTAAGAGGCAGGCCTGCCAGTAAACCAAGGGTGGCGGCTCCGGCCAGCATGGTCAGGCCGATATTGAGTTTGGTGTAAATACTAAACAGGATAATTATAATTGAACCGGACAAAGCGATATACCAGGGCATCATATTCACCTTTGACTGTTAGTTTTTTAATCATACCGCAGGGAAGCTGCCTGTGCAATGAATAGATCATTAAGAAAAAATAGTGATAGATCAAAAACCAGGCAGGATTAAAAGCCTGGCTGTCAAATACAATTTTTGGAGGAAAATATTTTGGGCAAGAACAAATATCTACATCAATCGATGGCCAAATTTCTTAAAACCGATCCGGGAAACAGACTCCCGGGAGGAGAAATGATTTATGACCATTTTCTGATTGGTTTTGCCGCTGCAGATGATTCCATTTTCAAGGACTTCAGCAAAGAACCCGTAATCGGCTCTTTGTTTCGCTCCCCGCGGGCATGGCTTGCCAGTGCTACTACGATTATTTCCTATTTCTTACGCTTTAGTAAACTGGTCCGCAGTTCTAATTACAGAGGCGCAGGGCCTTCTGCCGATTGGCTGCATGGGCGATTTATAGGTGAAGAATTCAATAATAAAGTGCGTCTCCACCTGGTGGATGAACTTGAGAAAATGGGTGGTGCAACGGCAGTCCCTGCCCTGCATGAAGAATACACGGCAGACTATCAAAGTTTTAAGAGTAACTGGTCGGAGAGACATATTGCTTATGCAGCAGGGCTGGGTTCATTCGGCCTGAGCAGGGGGTTGATAACGGAAATAGGCATTGCCGGGCGCTTCGGCAGTGTAATTACCGATTTGCATTTCCCGGTAACACTTCGCTCTGCCGGAGGCCCTTTTAAAAATTGCCCCTTCTTTGCCGACCGCAGCTGCGGTGTCTGCATCAAACGCTGTCCCGCAGGTGCGATTTCGGCAGAGGGCAAGGATAAGTCTGCCTGTTTCCGTTATACGCGTATTGAAGACCGTGCCAGAGATATGCGTATGGAATTTGGTTACGATCACAGTATTTGCGGAAAATGCCAGGTCAATGTCCCCTGTGAAGACTGTATCCCCTGTTAAAGCATAAAACATTTTGACACTGTTAGGCGGTTACAAACGGTAGAGTACTGCCGCCGAAGGGCATAATATATGCCGGCGGAATATCTCCATGCTTACCCTTGATTAATCTTATTCCTTCATCAAGAGAGTCAACAGCGGTAATGCCGATCTGCCTGACCTCTTCTGCCGGAAGATCGGTTAAAATTATAATGTTATTTTCCTCTGCTAATAATGAAGTGTGGTAGCCCATGTGACCGCCGATTGTATATTTTTGACGCAGGGAGTTTTCACGGGCCCGGTTGTCGCAGTAGTCCTTCAATATCGACTCAAAATCGTCATTACCAAATCCTTCACGGCTTTCACTCAACAGAAGTAGAGTCCCACCCTTTTTAAGAGCAAAATGGGCATTGTAAATTGTTTTATAGGTTTGATAAAAGTTTATATCTTTGGGGTACCCTCCGCAGGAGGCAATTACAAGTTCAGCTTTGCCAGCAATGGAAATGCCGTAGTGGTCATTAACCAACCTGCAGCCTTTTTCATGAGCGGTAATATAGTTGCCGGCTAAGACATAGGCAATTTTATGTGTGACATCATTGATAATAGTATTCACTAAAAAGTCAGGCTTGACAAATTCAGCACCCTGAAGCATATCTTCACTGCAGGGGTTGCCGCTTGTTCTGGCGGCGCAGACGGCAGGATTCAATCCTTTTCCCTGTTCCGGGTGGAAGGCAAGGGAATGGTTTTTCGTTATTGTCTCATAGCCGGCAACGCCGGGAAGAACAGCTTTTTTGCCTCCACCCCAGCCGGCCAGGAAGTGATAAACGATAGAGCCGGTTAAAATGATCCGATTTGCTTCCAGAACTTTTTTATTGATTCTAACCGGAGTTCCATAAGCGGTAGTACCCAGGAAAGTCATGTTTTTATGATCACGGGCCCGGTGGTCGATGACCTGAACCCGGTTGAAGGCTTCATTTCCTACAAGGCGGCAGTGTTCTTCAGCAGTTTGTATCCGGTGATCGCCTGCAGCTGACACGATAAGAATATTAGCATCTGGGATGCCGCCGCGGTTCAATTCATTAAGTATAGGAGGGACAATAATTTCATGACGGGCAAACAGCCTGGTCGTATCGCCTACGATAATACAGGCGCTCTCTCCACTCCGGACAATATCGCCTAAAGGTGCCGAATCAATCGGGTTTGCCAGTGCTTCCTGCACCAGGGCTGCTTCTGGCAGAAGTTCAGGCAGTGGTTTAGCAAGAAGAACTTTTATAACCTTATTATCGGGAATTTGGAAGTCTAAATCCTGCCCACCATAAGGCAGCTTTGTTACCACCAAGCTCACCTCTGCTGCCGTCATCGCGGCAATGCTTATTAAATATCAAATATTTTTCCCGGATTTAAAATTAAGTTCGGGTCAAAGGCTTTTTTAATTTTTTTCATCATCGCAATTTCTGTTTCACCCATCACCAGGTGCAAATATTCTTTTCGTTTATGCCCAATACCGTGTTCTCCGCTGATAGTACCTCCAAGTTCTTTTGTAATCTCGTAGAGGTCTTTGAGAACAAGAGGTAAAACTGTGTGCCAATACTCCATGCTGTCCTCAGGGCGCTTTAAAATTGTTGCGTGCAGGTTTCCGTCTCCGGCATGGCCGAAACAGGGGATCAAAACCCTGTATGCTTCAGATAACTCTTCTAAACGGGGTATTAATTTCGGGATATTGCTAACAGGGATTACAATATCCTCGCTGCTTTGAACGGGGCTGATTGCATTAAACGCTTCGCCGGCATGTCGCCGCACTTTCCAGATTTTCTCCTGGTCGGAAGGCCCTTCGGCGATAAAGGCATCGAGGGCACCCCGGTCAAGGCATAATTCGCCAATTTCCAGGCAATCCTCCCGGATTTGATCGGCCTCTTGTCCGTCAATCTCAATTATCAATACCGCTCCGCAATCCGGAAATTTTTTCTTCTCTCCCAAAAATTCATGTGTCGTGTCGATGGTTTGCTTATCCATTATTTCAATACCGGTCGGGATGATGCGGGTAGTGGTCATTATGACAGGTACGACATCGATTGCCGATTGAATATTTTCAAATAACACCATCATGTCTACTTTTGCCCTGGGCAGGGGCAGCAGTTTTACGAAAATTTTTGTAAAAATACCGAGAGTTCCTTCAGAGCCGACCAGAAGCTGGATCATATTATAGCCGGTTACGTCTTTAACCCTCTTACCGCCGAAATTACAGATTTCACCTGTAGGAATGACAACTTCCATGCCGATTATATACCTGCCGGTTACACCGTATTTAATGGCCCTTCCACCGCCTGCATTTTCAGCAACATTACCACCGATATAACACATCTCAAGGCTCATCGGGTATCCGGCAAAGAAAAGGCCTTCTTTTTCAACCTCCTTATTCAGTTCATTA
This sequence comes from Bacillota bacterium, assembly GCA_051748565.1. Taxonomy (GTDB): domain Bacteria; phylum Bacillota; class Dethiobacteria; order DTU022; family DTU022; genus SKPH01. The sequence goes on from JBNJHN010000041.1 coordinate 6,593, forward strand.
GTAACCACCCCGGGTTCGACAACTGCAACCAGGTTTTGCTTATCCACTTCGAGAATGCTGTTCATCCGCTCAACAGAGAGAAGGATGCCGCCAAAAAGGGGTACTGCTCCACCTGAAAGGCCGCTTCCGGCGCCGCGGGGTGTAACAGGAATCGTTTCCCTGTTAGCCAGCCTGAGAATAGCAGATATCTCTTCAGCGCTGCCGGGTTTTACAACAATCTCGGGTTTGTGGGCATAGACGGGATCAGCTACTTCGTCATGTGAATAAGGCTCCAGCCTTTCATCATTATTAAATATAATATTTTCGGAACCGACGATCCCAGCCAATTCATCGGCAATAGCCTGGGTAACAGCATTGTACTTTTCCATCACAGGCTCCTTGTTTCAGTTTTGCTTCATTCTGACAGGGCTATATTCTTCAGATCCGCTTACAAATCCTTTATGGTAAAATCTTGCGGGTCAACTCTAAAATATTGAATATTATAAATCATATCGGGCAGCTGATTAAATTAATCGGAGAAAGATTAAAAAGAAGGCATCTAGTTTACTTTGCACTATCGGGTTATTAAAAAGCACAGTAGAAGTAACTGTGCTTTTCCCCATGGTGCCGAAGGTGGGAGTCGAACCCACATGCCCGGAGGCGCACGATTTTGAGTCGTGTGCGTCTGCCAATTCCGCCACTTCGGCAGGATGTACCTAATGTTAGCACAAACGAGTATTGGAAACAAGCAGCTGATTTTGTTATATATTTAAATTTTTTGAATTTAGCTCTTAAAATGACCACTTACAATTAACATAACAAGTTATTAAATTCACAAAGCAGGGAAAAAAACTTTACTATCGAAAATATTAAACGGTAAAAGTATATTTTGCGTGACAATTTAAATTAGGGGTGATATGTTTATGAGCGAATTAATTAAAGGTGGAGCGTTTTTGCTTGGTCCCGTGGATGAAAACACTGTTTTCACGCCGGAAGATTTTGATGATGTTCATTTAATGATTAAGAAAACCAGCTATGACTTCATGAAAAACCAGGTTGAACCGAAGATTGATGAAATTGAGGAAAAGGCTGAAGGTGTAACAGTTGGCTTATTACTTGAAGCTGGTGAGCTTGGTCTTTTAGGCAGTGATATCCCGGAAGAATATGGCGGAGAAGAAGCAGATAAGATAACGACAATGATAATTACAGAAAATACTTCAATTTGCGGGGGTTCTTTTGCCGGAGCATTTGGAGCGCATACCGGTATCGGGACGCTTCCAATTGTTTACTTCGGCACAGAAGATCAAAAGAAAAAGTACCTGCCGGGATTAGCTACCGGAGAGCTTATTGCCGCGTACGCTTTAACCGAACCTGAAGCTGGATCGGATGCTCTTAATATTAAAACCAAGGCGGTTCTTACTGAAGACGGAAAACATTATATTTTAAACGGTGCCAAGCAGTATATCACCAACGCTGCCTGGGCGGATGTTATTATAACTTATGCAAAAATCGACGGTGAAAGATTTACTGCATTTATTGTTGATGCCGATACCGAAGGTGTATCAATCGACCCGGAAGAGAAAAAAATGGGGATCAAGGGGTCTTCGACCTGCAGTGTTATTTTGGAGAATGCCCGGGTGCCGGTAGAAAATATGCTCTGGAAGGAAGGTAAAGGTCACCAGGTTGCTTTTAATATCCTGAATATTGGTCGTTTTAAATTAGGGGCAGCCACAATCGGTGGCAGTAAGCGGGTAATCGAATTTGCATCTGAATATGCTCTGCAGAGGGTACAGTTTAATCAGCCCATTGCCCAGTTTAATCTAATTAAAAATAAATTTGCCAACATGGCCATACTTACCTATATCATGGAAAGCCTTGTTTACCGCATAGCGGGGATGATTGAAGAGAAACTCGAGGAAGTTACGGAAGCCGGGGCAGAAAGCTCAGACATAGTCCAGGCAATCCAGGAATATGCCATTGAGTGTTCCATTTCAAAGGTTTTTTGTTCCGAGGCGTTGGACTACATAGTGGATGAAGGGCTGCAGATATTTGGCGGGTACGGTTACGGTGAGGAATACCCGGCCGAACGTTCATACCGGGACAGCCGGATCAATCGTATTTTCGAAGGAACAAATGAAGTTAACCGGTTGCTTATCCCGGGCACTTTGTTGCGCAAGGCGATGAAACAGGAAGTTCCATTCATGGAAGCAGTAATGGGCCTCGGCGGTACCCTGGGCAAACTTAAAGAAGCTGAAGTACCGGAAAGCAGTCCGGAAAAGGAAGAATTTTACCTGAGCAACATGAAGACGCTTTTCCTTCTGGCTTCCGGGAATGCTGCCCAGAAGTTTGGCCAGGATCTTACCAATGAGCAGGAAATACTTTGTACCCTGGCCGATATGGCTATGGAGGTGTTTGCTGCCGAAAGTGGACTGCTCAGGGCTAAAAAAATGTTGGCCCAGGGTGAAAGTGAAGAGACAAAACTGGCCATGAGCATGACACAGTGTTTTATCAATGAAATGATTCCGAAAATGGAGGCCTGGGCAAAGGAAGTGATTGCCGGAACCCTGGAAGGCGAAGCTGCATCGAAAGCATATTCCGGAATACGCATCCTGTCCCGTTTTGAGCCGATCAATACTTATGCCCCGAAACGGAAAATTGCAGATACAGTATATGAATGTAAAAAATATTTTCTGGACCGTGGTTAAGAAAAGACTGTGATCTTTTGACAAAATATAAGGGAGCCGGTTTAAAAACCGACTCCCTTAAAATTTAAAATAATGAGCTATGTTATATAGCCCTTTTTATTTTGCCTGATTTAATGCAGCGGGTACAGACATTTACTCTCCGGGGGGAACCGTTCAGAAGGATTTTAATCCTCTGGATATTCGGACGCCATTTTCTCTTTGTCTTAATATTAGAGTGGCTGATTTGAAAACCAGTATCTTTACTTTTTTTGCACACGACGCAAACTTTAGCCATTGTACAACCCTCCCGGTATCTGTAATGTCACGCGTATTATTGTAGCACATCAAAGTCTATCAAACAAGATATTTTTAAATTGTTAGTATTGTTAGTATTGTTAGCATTGAAGGGTATAGCCAATAAATAGCGAAAAATAATCTAAGTGCCAAAATGAATATAAAAAGGGGGAAATGTTTTGACACAAGCTATCTATCCCGGCAGCTTTGACCCGGTAACAAAAGGGCATCTTGACATCATTATTAGGTCCAGTAAAATAATGGATCGTCTTATTGTTGCAGTCCTGGACAATCCTCGCAAAGTGGCAACTTTTGATATAGAGCAGAGGGTTGAAATGCTTAAAATGGTTACGAAGCCTTATTCCAACGTGGAAGTCGAATTCTACAAGGGCTTGCTGATTGATTATGCAGAGCAGCAGAAAATAGATATCCTTATAAAGGGGCTTCGGGCCATTTCTGATTTTGAGTTTGAATTTCAGATGGCTTTGGTCAACCAGAAGTTAAACCCGGCTATTGAAACACTTTTTATGATGACAAACTCCAAATATTCTTATCTAAGCTCAAGCATTGTTAAGGAGATTGCCGCGCTTGGGGGGGATATTAGCACCCTGGTACCGCCAGAGGTTCTTGATATGGTTCTTGCCGAATTTAGTTAAGGCAGGCATGAATTAATTGGCAGTTAAATTGTTTTAATGTGAGGTCATAACCTAATATGTTTAGCTATAATCAATTGCTAATATATATTTCATTAACAGCTACCAGCAAACAACCGCCGGTTAATCCAGGCAGTCTTATCTTCTTTGGCATATTACTCATAGCCGTGGGAGTGGTATCGACAATCCGCCCGCAGGTTTTCTGGTACCTGCGCATTGGCCGTAAAGTGCCGGGAGTTCAACCAAGTGGGCTTTACTTGTGGGTGCTTCGCATCGGGGGGTTGTTAGTTATAGTTCTGGGAGTTATAATCTTGAGTATTACCGGGACTATCAGTTCTTGAAAGATACTTTTTACCGGGGGTGCTTTAAAAATAGATCATAGAAAGAAGGCTAAAGGTTGAGAAAAAGATGGCTGCTCAGAACAGCCGTAACCGTCGTTGTAGTGGCCGCCCTGGGTTTTTTTATACGCATTGATTACTTCGTTGTAAGTCCGAGCAGGGCTGTCGATTTAAGCCAATTAATTGTTGTGGAAAATGCAGACGAAGATGACCGGGGTGTATTTTATTTAGTTACCGTTACCCAGCAAAGAGCCAGCATTATAATGGCGTTATATGGCCTTTTACATCCTTATATGGATTTGAACCCTATGGAAAGGGTTATTCCTGTGGATATGGATGAAAGCGAATACCGGCAGTTGCTGGCGGAAAATATGATTGAAAGCCAGCATTTAGCCCAGGTTGTTGCCTTACGAAGGGCCGGCTACCAGGTTGATATAGTTAGCGAAGGAGTCGAGGTAATAGGATTTTTGGATAATGCCCCTGCAGCCGGTTTTCTACTGGAGGGGGATAAGATAATCTCAATTGATGGCAACCCTGTTCATCTGGCAACTGAAGTTCCACTGCTTGTACAGGACCGGGCAGTAGGTGCTGATGTAGCCATGCTAATTTCCCGGGATGATCATGATATCCTGCTATTTGTACCTACAGGGACCCATCCAGAAGATGATTTAATGCCCTTTCTAGGCATATTTATCCGGACCATGCCCTGGGAACCGGTTTTACCGATCAATATAACCATGGACACAGGCAGAATCAGCGGACCGTCGGCAGGCTTAATGTTTGTCCTGGAAATTATGAACCAGATTCTGCCGGAAGACCTGACTGCCGGAAGAGCTATTGCCGGAACCGGCACAATTGATATGAACGAGAAGGTTGGCCGGGTGGGCGGTGTTGTCCAGAAGGTAGTCGCAGCTGAGAGAGCCGGAGCAGAATATTTTTTTGTTCCACCCGGCAATTACAGCGAAGTTAAAAATATTGCACGAAATATTGTTATTGTTCCCGTGGAAAATCTGGAAGAAGCCCTTGAATTCTTATCAAACCTGGAGCAATCATGACTATTTTTGACACTGATCGGGCAGGGTGCTATACTTAATTTAGATGGTTAAACAGGAACTGAGTAAACAAAGCAGCCGCGGGAAGAAGACCGCAAGGTGCTTCTCGAGGAAAGTCCGAGCTCCGCAGGGCAGGGTGCTGGGTAACGCCCAGTGAGGGTGACCTTAAGGCCAGTGCCACAGAAAAAAACCGCCCGGCAATCAAGTGCCGGGTAAGGGTGCAACGGTGCGGTAAGAGCGCACCAGGAGCCGGGAGACCGGCTTGCTAGGTAAACCCCACCCGGAGCAAGACCAAATAGGAGGGGGATGAGGTTGCCCGCCGACTTCTCGGGTTAGGTCGCTGGAGGTGCCAGGCAACTGGTGCCCAAGATAGATGGCTGCTGCTTTCTGCCATTACATTGTAAGGTCTGAAAGAACAGAACTCGGCTTATCAGTTTGCTCGGTTCCTTAAATTTTAAGTTTATCCCGCGAGGGATTCTTTTTTTGCTCATTAATAAAAAAATCGATATTGTCAATTATTGTGTCGATCATGTAGCGACGGCCCCAATTGGATTGTGAAAAGTAGTAGAAAAATATTTCACCGCCGAAAACTTCCGAAAGAATCTGCTTCCGTGATGCTTTTGCTTCATACATTTTTTTAACCCTGGAGCAAAGTTCCCACCAGCTGTCATATTTGTTGGCCAGCCGTTCAGTGGCATTATCCAGACGTCCCTTTAAGCCGCAGTATAGAAAACGTGGTTTAAGTGATATCAGTTTTTTAAGACTTGTTAAGTGTTCGACTATATTTTCACCGACCATAAAACCGGTCAGACCTTCTCCCAGGTACAGATCCCCGCAGAAAAGCCACCTGTTACGCGGTTCATAAAAACAAACATGATCTGGTGAGTGCCCACCGGTGTGAATTGTTATAAACTGGTAGTGATTTGTACTGATAATGTCATCAAGAGGTCTGGCTTCCACACGGGGCAAATTGCCCCACATAATTTTTCGATAGATTTCAATTTCCGGAGGATTAGCCAAAACAGGTATTGCTTTTGGATGAGCGAATACAGGAATGCCAAACTCTCTTTCGAGCAGGCTGCAATTACCAGTGTGATCCTCATGCTGGTGGGTAATAACGATTTTATCTAAGGGAAGATTTTTTAAAGCGGAAAGAACTTCCCTTGAAACGTGAGAAGGGCCGGCGTCGATTAAAAGGCCGTCTGTATAGAAAAAATGAGTTGGATAAAGCGGTTTCCCCAGGATAGTTCTTGCAGCTTTAAATTCGATAACCTTGCCATAATCTTTTATTTTAAGCATTTTTTAAGTATTTTTGGCTCCTCAACAGTTTCTGATATTTTAGCACAGAAACGCCTGAGCAGGAAAGTTCTCGCATCATAAACTGACTGAAAATGTATTATTGGTTTAAGATTAATGATCCCCGTACTGTCAAGTTGTGATAGAATAACAGGTATCAAAAAATATAAGTGGAGATTTTTGGGGGTATGTTGAAATGGAGTATATGAGCGCAGCGGAACAGTACAAAATTCTTGCTGAAAATACTGTCGAAATCATTGTAGATGAAGAATTTAAGAAGAAGCTGGAAAAAAGCGTTGCTGAAAAAAAACCGCTACGTTGCAAGCTGGGAATCGATCCTTCAGCGCCTGACTTACATCTTGGGCATGCCGTTGTTCTGCACAAGCTTCGCCAGTTTCAGGATCTTGGCCATCACATCATTATTATCCTGGGTGATTTTACAGGCCGGGTAGGAGATCCTACCGGGCGATCGGAAACGCGCAAACAGTTGACTGAAGAAGAAGTAATGGCCAATGCGAAAACATACCAGGAGCAGATTTTTCTTATACTCGATCCCGATCGAACAGAAATGGTTTTTAACAGTGAGTGGCTGGCCAACCTAAACTTTGCCGATGTGATCAAACTCGCATCTACCTTAACGGTAGCCCGGATGATGGAAAGGGAAGATTTCGCAAAACGGTACCAGGAAAATACGGCAATCAGTATTCACGAATTTTTCTATCCTTTGATGCAGGGGTATGATTCAATCGCCATCCGTGCTGATATTGAATTTGGGGCAACTGAGCAGAAATTTAATTTGCTGATGGGGCGCCACCTGCAGCGTGAGTACGGCCAGGAACCTCAGGTTGCTTTCACTATGCCCATACTGGTCGGTACTGACGGTGTGCAGAAAATGAGCAAGAGCCTTGGGAACTATATTGGTATAAATGAATCACCTGATCAAATCTATGGAAAGGCCATGTCAATTTCCGATGATGCGATGCCTGAGTATTTCCGGTTGGCAACTACTTTGCCTTCAGAGGAAGTTAATTCGATCCTTAATAATTTAAAAAGCGGTATATTACATCCACGTGATGTTAAAATGCGGTTGGCCCGTGAAATTGTTTCTTTATATCACAGCAGTCAGGCCGCAAAGGATGCCGAGGAGCAATTTAAGCAGGTTTTTCAAAAAAGAGGCATGCCCAGTGAAATGCCATCCTATATATTTACTGCTCCTGCCGACATTATTACTGTGATGGTTGATGCCGGACTGGCCTCGACTAAAAGCGAGGCCCGCCGTCTTATTCAACAGAATGGGGTTAAACTTGACGGGGAAACGGTTGGATCGATCGACATTATTTTAACCGAAAAGAAGGGAAAGGTTTTACAGGTTGGCAAAAGGAAGTTTGCCCGTATTAATATAACCTGATCTATTATGCTACAACATAATAGGGACTGTTTGTTATATTTATTTTAATCTAAAGCAAAAAACCTGGCTGATCGTTATCCGGTCAGACAGGTTTTTTTAAGATTTTCAAGTTAGTTGTAAAGCTATTTCACTATTTTTCGCCGTACTCACCTTTGATTGCCGCTACAACCTGTGGATCCATGAGGGTGGTTACGTCACCAAGGTCTCTTTTTTCAGCTATATCACGAAGCAGGCGGCGCATGATTTTGCCACTGCGGGTTTTCGGGAGCTCATAGGTAAAAAATATTTCTTCCGGGCGTGCAATGGCACCAATTCTTTTCCCCACATGTTTTTTTAACTCCTGGACAAGTTCTTCGTTTCCTTCAACTCCTTCTCTCAGTGTTACAAAAGCGGTAATTGCGTGGCCCTTAATTTCATGAATTTTACCGATGACGGCAGCTTCTGCGACAGATTTGTGATCGACGAGGGCGCTTTCTACTTCCATCGTCCCGATCCTGTGTCCCGAAACATTAAGAACATCGTCAACTCTGCCCATAACCCAGAAATAACCGTCAGCATCCTTCCAGGCACCATCACCTGTGAAGTATACCCCCGGATATTGCTTCCAGTATGTTTGTTCATAGCGTTCGGGATCCTCGTAAAGCGTTCGCAGCATAGCCGGCCAGGGTGATCTGATGACCAAAAAGCCTCTCTGGCCCGGCCCGGTAGACTTGCCCTGGTCATCAACAACATCTGCATCAATTCCGGGAAAAGGTTTTGTTGCTGAACCGGGTTTTAGTTCAGTTACTCCCGGAAGCGGTGTAATCATTATCATACCAGTTTCGGTTTGCCACCATGTATCGACAATCGGGCATTTATCTTTGCCGATATGTTTATGGTACCAGAGCCATGCCTCGGGGTTGATCGGTTCACCGACTGACCCGAGCAGACGCAGGCTGGAGAGATCGTGTTTTTCAGGAAACTGGCTACCCCAGCGCATAAATGAACGGACTGCAGTTGGTGCTGTATAGAAAACGGTAATTTTATATTTTTCAATTAACTCCCAAAAGCGATCCCTTTTCGGGTAATCGGGAGTTCCTTCATAGATGAAAACAGTTGAACCACTGGAAAGCGGGCCGTAAACTATATAGCTGTGACCTGTAATCCAGCCTATATCTGCTGTGCACCAATAAATATCATCTTCATGATGATCGAAAACATAACGGAAAGTTGCGTTGACCCCGACCAGATATCCTCCGGTAGAGTGGAGTATGCCTTTCGGTTTGCCGGTAGTCCCACTGCTGTAAAGAATAAATAGTGGATCTTCCGCATCCATTTCGATCGGGTTAAAGATTTCATCAGCTTCTGCCATTAATTCGCTCCAGAGTAGATCCCTGTTATCCATTGGATGATGTTCTGTACCGGTGCGTTCGACGAGAATTACCTTTTCAATAGTCGGGCAATCCTTGAGCTCTTCTTCTGCAGATCCTTTCATTGGGATTATTTTACCACGGCGGTAAGCTCCGTCGGCGGTGATGAGCAGTTTTGATTTCGAGTCAAGAATACGATCTTTCAGTGCCTCAGGACTAAAACCGCCGAAGACCACACTGTGAATAGCACCAACGCGGGTACAGGCTAACATAGCGACAACGGCTTCCGGGATCATCGGCATCCATATCGTTACAGCATCGCCTTTCTGTACACCCAGATCAGTCAAGACGTTGCTGAATTTATTTACCTCTCTCAGAAGTTCGGAGTAGGTTAGGCTGATTGAATCTCCTTCCTCACCTTCGAATAGAATTGCTTTCTTGCTGCCAATTCCGTTTTCAATGTGCCGATCCAGGCAGTTTTCTGAAATATTCAGCTTGCCGCTTACAAACCATTTATAATAAGGGGGATTGCTGTCATCAAGGATTTGTTCCCATTTCTTTTTCCAGATCAGTTTTTCGGCCATTTTAGCCCAGAAAGCGAGTTTATCTTCTGCTGCTTCCGAGTAAAGCACATCGTCTTTTACCAGGGCATCATTTTTAAAACTGCCTGGGGGTTTGAATACCTCCAGTTGATCTTCGCTGAATATATCTCCATGTTCTGAATCAGTCATACGACATAACCTCCTATTAATAGAAAATTAAATTAATATTCGCTGTTAAGGAATCCAACTCCTTTTAAATAGAGTTAATAAAATAAAGGCAGTTTAAGTGCTTGTTTGATTGGTTCCCAGTCAGCAGTTGGAAAAATAATTAATGTTTTCAATCGAATGTGAATTTATGCTATCAAACGGTGATTTTTTAAAACCGTTTTTTTATTTTCCTTTGATTTGTGCATTTAAGTTGCCTCCAGTACATATTTTCACAATACTGGATTAAATCCCTTTTAATTTTCTTATATCTTGCAATAATAACGCTATTCAGTATTTCTTTGATTTGACTGTTTGGGAAAAAATATATATTCAATTTTAGTTAATTATTAGCTTAAAATGAGCTGCTTTTACCTTGACAGTAGGCAGTCCCTGTGCTAATATAATTCTTGCACAAAAAATAAAAATAACATTTTCGTTCCTTGAAAACTGAATAGGGTAAGGCGAGGTCTCTGTCGGGAGATTTTTTTTCGGCGAAAAAGAGGTTTTGCGATAAGTGTTCTTTAAGAGGGTTT